>JAGWZR010000010.1 GCA_018968795.1 Planctomycetota bacterium
CTCAGAGAAAAAATTAGCCGTTGGGGTAGGTGGATAAAAATCTTCTTGTTGGCATCCTCTATAATTGCTTTACTTGTCGGCCTATTGTGGCAATTTGAAATTCTAAAATACCTCCGCAAGTTTTTTTAGCATGTTTTAGCTTACGTTAGGAATAGTATGACTTTTCAAGAAATTGTACTGAAACTACAAAACTATTGGGCTGATTATGGCTGTGTGATATGGCAGCCCTACGATATTGAAAAGGGCGCCGGAACTTTTAACCCTGCCACATTTCTCAGGGCGCTCGGCCCAGAACCCTGGAAATGCGCCTATGTAGAACCCTCACGACGGCCAACTGACGGCAGATATGGAGAAAATCCAAACAGACTGCAACATTACTACCAGTTCCAGGTAGTGATCAAACCTGCGCCCGATAACTCGCAGGATATCTATTTGAACAGCTTAAGATTTCTGGGCATAGACCTCGTTAAACACGACGTGCGGTTTGTCGAAGACGACTGGGAATCTCCAACCCTCGGCGCCACCGGCCTTGGTTGGGAGGTTTGGCTGGACGGAATGGAGGTCACACAGTTTACCTATTTCCAACAGGTCGGGGGGGTTGAACTTGAACCCATCACCCTTGAACTCACCTACGGACTCGAACGCATCGCCATGTTCATCCAGGAAAAAGAATCCGTTTTCGACCTCGAATGGGTCAAGGGCTATACTTACGGAGACATTCACAAACAGGATGAAGTCCAATTCTCCACGTATAATTTTAAAGTAGCAGACACAGCCATGCTCCTCCAACTCTTCGATACGTACGAAAAAGAATGCCAAAGACTCCTCAAGGAAGACTTGGTACTGCCGGCCTATGACTACGTTTTAAAGTGTTCACATGCCTTTAATATGCTGGACGCACGGGGGGCCATTGGAGTCACACAGCGTACAGGTTATATAGGAAGGGTGAGAAACCTTGCTCGCCGCTGTGCCGAAAGCTATGTCAAACTCCGCGAGGCATTGCATTGGCCATTATTAAAGGGAAACCCTGTCGCAGCAATTCACCGCTGATAGACACGGAATATCACAGAAATGAATCTGTAGGGGCACGGCGCCCCGTGCCTTTTCTGACTGTAAAAATTCCAGATACATATCTTGGTCTATCAAGACCCCATTAAGCATGCCGTAAAAATATCCTTCAATTCGTCGATTACTTGAAACGTCTTATTGGACACATTTTCTGTAGTTAAACAATTCGCCTCCCGTTTAACCAAAACATCGGCCTTCGCCAATAAAAGGTACTGCCTTTTATTGAACAATATAGGTTTCATGGATTTGTACGCTGTATCAAATTCCTGCACAAGCCGGCTGTTTAAATCTTCAAGTCCCTCCCTGTTTTTAGCGGATATATAGCACAGAGGCTGCCCAACATCAGATTCGATTCTTCGTCTGTCTAACTTTGCAGGCAGGTCGCGCTTGTTAATCACGGGTATAATTGCATGCGCATTCATTTTTCGGCATAAATCGCCAGCATTTTCTGTCTTTACCCACGAATTTAAGACACTCAAGATACTCTCGTCTTCATGATCAAAAGGTCTGGAATTATCAAATACAACAATCACCTTATCGGCACGTCGAAGTTGCTCCTGCGTCATCTCTATACTCATGGACTCCAGCATATCGCTCGTATTCCTCACACCTGCCGTATCTACAAGCTCAAAAGGAACGCCATCGACAGAAATAAACTCACTTACATAATCCCGCGTAGTCCCTGGCTCATGATGCACAAGCATCCGCTCTTCCCCAAGAATAGCGTTGATGAGGGTCGATTTGCCTACATTGGGCTTGCCTAGAATCACCAAAACCTGTGGCGATGTCAATGCAATGCCAAATGGCGCAGTTTCTAATAATTGTTTGATTCGCTCTGTCAACGCAGAAACTGACGCACCATTTTTATGCAACTGATCCTTCCCCCCTGCCCCCCTCCCACCAGGAGAGGCGGATATGTGTTGTGGCAGGTCATCAGACTCCCTCTCCCTTGACGGGGGAGGGCTCGGGTGGGGGTGGACTTTTACATTTTTATAATTTAAAGATCGCTTAATTCTTTCTATGATCTCCAACCCTTGCCGCGCTGCTTTTGATAATGCCCCTGCATACTGATCCAGCAACACCTTCACACCCAGTTTTGTCCGTGCCTTGATAACCTCTTGGAGCGCCTCCTTCTGGATGAAATCCATTTTGTCGTTTTCAAAGGACTGCAAAAGCAATGAATCCCACCCCACTCCCTCTGCGCCTGCAGATTGTAAACATTCATAAATGCGCATCAGGACGCGAATACCGCCGTGGCAATTTACCTCTACCGCATCTTCCCCAGTAAAACTATCTCCCCGCTTCATGACGTTTAAAATAACCTCATCAATCCTTTGCCCTTTATCAGTGATATGTCCATAGTAGAGCTTATGGCTTGCAGCTTCACGCAGATCGGCAATCCCCTTTCCCTCAAACATCTCATTGACGATACTCAATGCGTTTGGCCCAGACACAACGACCTTGCCGATGCCGCCCTCGCCTAACGGCGTTACAATTGATGCTATGGTTTTGTGTTTTAGGAATGTATCTGTTTTTTGTTCCTTTAGCATTTTCATAAGCTAATAATAACAACTAAAATTACTATTTACAATAAGGGGTATCATGTTTATAGCCGAAGTTATATGCGTTAATCAAACCTTCAAACTTATGCGGCGTTTTCTAGAAATGCAACTATAGTAAACGACTTAAATAAGTTGGCACGAAAACTTAGTTCCTATCAACTACCAGAAACGTTTAAATACGATTGAATTTCCGCCTTTTTCTGATAAAATTTAGTCTTTATTTTACAGAAAATCGCTAACCCAATCTTATACCAAACAAAAATAAGCTACTATGGAAGAGCTTACTGCGTCAAATTTCTTTAGCAAGGCGCGTATTCACGTCCTGCTATTTATTGCAACCTTTCTGACAACATATTACGTCAATGGCTTGCTGTACTCGATTACCATCATGACGATTCTTCTTTCCCATGAATTGGGACACTTTTTTATGTGCCGCAAGTATCATGTTGCAGCCACCATGCCCTATTTTCTGCCCCTTCCGTTTCCACCGTTCGGCACTTTTGGCGCAGTGATTAAAATGAAGGGCATTATGCCCAACAAGAGGGCTTTATTCGACATAGGGGCCGCTGGTCCCCTAATGGGACTTTTTTTCGCCATCCCTGCAATTATTATTGGACTTAACCTCTCAGACGCGCGTCCTGTGCCAAGCGACTCTTCCCAATTCTTAGGACTCGGCGAGCCTATTTTGTTCTCATTTATTTCCAAACTCGTGTTTGGCCAGTTACCCGATGGGATGGACATCTACTTACACCCTATCGCCTTTGCTGGGTGGGCAGGATTGTTTGTTACAGCGCTCAACTTACTTCCGATTGGACAGCTTGACGGCGGACACATTATGTATGCCCTGCTGGGCAAAAAGAGCAAGATCGTTTATCGTGTAGGTATTTTTATTTTTTGCCTGATCGCCATCTTCATGTATCCAGGGTGGATGGTCTTTGCCATACTGCTCTTAATCTTTGGATTTCGACACCCCGCCCCTACCGACGAGGTTACTACACTCGACCCAAAACGCAAGATACTCGGCGTTGTCCTGTTTATCATATTTCTCGTATCCTTTACCCCCGTGCCTCTCAAATTCTAAAGAACTATTCACCGCCAGGGGTGCAACAAGGGCAAGTAAATTCGAAGCACAAAATCCAAAATCTGAAACAAACTCAAATGAGTAAAATTCAAAATACGAAACTGTACAATTTTATAAATACATTTCGGATTTCGATATTCGAATTTAGGATTTATACAGAGTATTTAATTCTATGAAGACCAAAGTTGTTATCGCTATGAGCGGCGGCGTTGATAGCAGCGTCGCCGCATATTTTCTGGTGGAACAGGGATATGAGGTTATCGGCCTGTTCATGCGACTGGGTATCGACAAACTCGACACAATAACCAAAACGAAGGTCTGCTGCAGTCTGGAAGATGCGAATGACGCCCGCAGCGTAGCGGAGCAACTCGACATTCAATTCCATGTATTAAATTTTAAGGATGCCTTCGACCGCATCATTGACGCTTTTTGTACTGAATACCTCAATGGCAGAACGCCCAACCCGTGTATCCTCTGCAATCAAGAATTAAAATTCGGGAAGTTGCTGGATTTTGCTAGGATGCTCAATGCCGATTTTATTGCCACAGGCCACTATGCAAAGGTAGAAAAGATTGCGAACAGGTATCTCCTCAAAAAGGGAGTCGATACCCTTAAAGATCAATCCTATGTGCTGTTCTCGCTGAGTCAGGATCAACTCTCAAGAACCCTCTTTCCGTTAGGCACGGTAACCAAGGAACGCGTGCGTCAGGTAGCCAGGGATTTGAACTTGAAAACCAAGGATAAACCAGAAAGCCAGGATATCTGCTTCGTCCTAGACAATAATTATCATACCCTTTTATATGAAAGGTTCGGAAATCGCATAACCCCGGGAGTTATAAAAGATACACAGGGAAATATTTTAGGAAGGCATCCCGGCTCGCCCTTTTTCACTATTGGACAGCGAAAAGGGCTTGGTATTGCACTGGGGACGCCAAGATACGTTGTTGATATAAATCCGCAAGAAAACATCGTTGTGATCGGCACAGACGAGGAACTCATGGAAGATGAATTGGTAGCTTCTTCTCTAAACTGGATCTCAATTGATGGACTGCAGTCGCCTTTAGAAGTGCAGGCAAAGATTCGGTATAACCACGTTCCCGCGCCTGCCGTTGTATATCCTCATGGAGTTGATAAAGTACGTGTCGTGTTCAAAGAGCCACAGAGGGCTATCACTCCGGGGCAGGCAGTCGTTTTTTATCATAACGATACTGTCGTGGGTGGGGGCTGGATTGAAAGAAAATAGACAGCAAAAGACCTCATCAGTTACGTCCCCTCTGCTTAAGCCTCTCACCTTCTAACCTCAAAGCTATTCCTGCACTGTACAACCCTTTTTTTTCGTAGGCATCGGCAAGGAAAACGTACGCCTCTTCATTGTTGGGATTGCTCTTTAATACATCGTTGAAACAATTTATGGCTTGCTCTATATTTCCCTTTTGAAAGTATGCCAATCCCTGCCTTACCTCATCTTGTGCCTTTTTAGACAGGGTTTCCAATGCCTTATGATACTCGTTTAACGCAGCTTTTATTTCTCCTTTTTGAACGTACATATTCCCCAAATACCGATGAGCATCGGATGAATCTGGACTTAATTCAATAGCTTTCTCGAAGGCAGCAATTGCTTTCTCAAGTTCTCCATTTTTTGAACGCAACCACCCTAAACATAGATAACCTTCTGCATAATCAGTTTTCATCTCTAAAACATCCATTACCTCCCGAAACTTCTGTTCAATTGACGGCACCTTCCCTCTAATCCAGCCGTAATTTCCTATAATATCTTTTTCCCATGACGTTTTATCAGTGACCTTATTACACATCGCTATTGCTTCAGGTAGCCGATTTCGGGCTGTGTAAATACAAGCCACCAATGTTCTCACTTCGGCATTCTCAGGGTCTCGGCAAATTGCACGTTCTGCCAGGTCATCCGCTTCTTCAAGTAAATCACACTGCACATAAATCCATCCCAATAATGTGTAAGGACGAATGCCGTTCGGATACAAATGAATGACCTCTTTGCATATTTCGATCGCCTTGTCCATTTCGCCTTTTTTATTATACGCCATTGCAAGCAGCAAGAATGCTTTTTCATTCTTGCGGTCAACCTTCAAGGCTTCTCCAGCAGTTGATATTGCTTCATCAAACATACAATTACCGATGCAACGTTTCCCTTCAGTAAGAAGCTTCTCAAGGATTGTGTCCTGAGCTTTTCTTGCCTCACTCAATTCTTTTAATGCCTCGCCCAACATCCATTTTTTCGCATAAAAACAACTCAGATAGACATGGGTCTCCACGCGATCAGGCACGATGGATATCGCCCTTTTCATGTCTGCAATGGACGTGTCCAGCATGCCCATTTCCGCATGAGCACAAGCTAATTTAAGATAGGCATCCACACAATCGGGTTTCACCTTTAAAACTTCCTCGTACTCATTTACGGCTTGATCAATTGCGGAAGCTGTTTCTCTGCTGTAGTTGGATTCCAGCGTTAATACTTTGTTATATTCGTTTAAGGCATCACTCAATCTTCCCTGCAGAACATAACACAAGCCCAACAGTTCATGCGCTTCAGAAAACCCATCTATCCAATGAATCATGTCCCCAAAACTCTTCGTAAACTCTTTAACTACGGCGGGAATGGTTTTTACCATGGAAAACTCAAAAGGGGCTCTTTGGAGGCCATGATTCAGCTGCAAGGCCTTTTGAAATGCGCCTACCGCATCAGGTATTAATCCCTTTTGACTATAAGCCCATCCAAGATACATATGGGCTTCAATGTCGTCAGGATAGAATTCAACAGCTCTTTTTAATTCGGGTATAGCGAGATCAATTAAACCTTTTTCAACATACTGTATGCCCTGCTCACGGCGTGATTTTTCCCGGGCAGTGATAATTTCAGTCTCTAAATTTTCGGCGAAACCGAAAGAAAAAAATAGCCCTTGTACAACAAGGGCTATTACGGGAGCAAACCGTATTGATTTAAAAAAATACATCCTAATATCCTTTTATACCACCGGTAACAAACTCTGGATACGTTGGCGTCATGTGTTCGGCAATATCAAGTCCCATCCTCTCGTCTTCTCCACTTACACGACCCAAACCTACCGCCTTAAGCCCGCCAAAAATAATGATCGAACACGCACATGCATAAGCGATACAAATGATAAAGCCCAATGCCTGTGTGCCGATGTGACAACTAACTCCATGATAGGCAGGCCGTATAAGTCCCATTACCCCCGTTGCAATACCCCCAATCGCTCCGGCAGTACAATGCACGCCGCACGTACCCACCGTATCATCTATCCCTATCTTATCCAGCGATTTTACCACCAGGGGAATAATCCCTCCACTGATAATGCCTACGGCAATCGCAAAGCCTGGGTGGACAAACCCAACGCCAGCGCAGATGGACACCATCCCCGCTACTGCGCCATTCCCTGTGGTAAGCGGGTCTGGCTTTTTATTTACCAGCCATCCACCAAACAGAGCGCCGAGGATACCTCCTGCCATACTCATCGTAACGTTAATCGTAGTCGTAGGCAAATCGGAAACAAGGGCGCTGATCATCTCACGCGCGGTCACATTACTGGTTGGCTCGCACAACGACCCAACTAGCACAGAACCCACATTGAAACCATAAAAACACACACATAATATGAATACGCCGAGTATCATTTGTGCAACATTGTGCCCCGGAATGGTATAACATTCTCCGCTCCCAAACTCAAACAACCATGATTTCTTGCTGGTGCGCGCGTATTTTTCCAACCGCGGCCCAACAATCATTGCAGCCATGAGGGCCGTTAAACCGCCCTGGAAATGTACTACCACGGAACCTGCATAATCCACGTAGCCCCACCTTGACAGCGGACCTGCAGACCACGCCATCCATCCAAAAAATGGATACATGAACCCGCAATAAAGGGCAACATAGATAAGATATGCCTTAAAACTAAACCTCTCTGCTATGGCGCCCGATGCAATAGAGCACGAAACAAGGCAAAAACCCCACATAGTAAACCAATGTCCATAGACATTCAGCGCATCCACATTTCCCGGATCGGTCACTCCTAAGAGACAATAATGCCAATTACCTGAAAAAATGGCATATCCGAACAGCCACCAGACCAGCGTGCCTATGCCGATATTTGCGCAGATCTTCATATAGACGTGAGTAGCATTTTTGGAGCGAACCTGCCCGCTCTCAAGAAAGGCAAACCCCGTCTGCATGAAAAAAACCAATATCCCCGTGATGATCAACCAAAAAATATAAATAATAAGGATGATATCTCTTGCCAATATGTCTACCACCGGCGGTCCTCCTTTCCCCAAAACGCACCAAGATACAAACGGCGTTGCAGTCCACAAAAAGCCTTCAATGTCCCATATACTACCAACATAAAAAAAATAATCAATAGAATATTAAACTGTCCTTCTGTCTGCTCTGTGGGTTTTGGTTTGCTCCTAGAAGGACAAGTTTCACGAAGTCTATCCTATATTTACTGCTGAAACCAATTCAAGGATACACATACCATAAATTTATATTTCCCTTTTTTAATTTTAGCTCTGTCTTCTGCGGAGTCTTGCTGTATACCCTCCATCTCCCCTATTCATGCTCGGCAAATAGTACTCTTCTGCGTTCAGGCAAAATTGGAATTCGTTGCTGATAAATTTTTTACCAGTTCCACGGATGTGTTTACTGCGGCAGAAACAATTGAATGGTATCTTCGAAAAAAAGGAAATGAGGGTATCAAGGGATAAGCGATGCCGGATAACGCCGTTTACAAGCTCTGCGAGAAGATGCTTGTCCCGCTTCGGTAAATCGCCTTGTGAACATCTTGCGGTGATAAGGTCGTGGGCAAAGACTTCTTTTTCATCAATCTCTCTCAGGATACGAACACATTCAAGCGAACGCCTGCTTATGTGAGGAATTTCTCAATAGCCGCTCTTACCTCATCCAGATAGACATCCGTATCCTTGCAATATCCATGAGGTCTTAGATTGGGAACTGCAAATATGGCCTTGGACATGGCCGCCATCAGGCCTGTCCTGAGTTCCTTTTCGCAGGCAATAGCAATCACTCCATATATATCTTCCGCCATCACCCTTTGAAGGGCGACACGGCCACCTGTGGCAAGGGCAATATTAACCCCGTACTTCTCTGAGAATTCCAACAGATCTTTGATCTTGCATTTTCCGCAGCGTTTGCATTCATTCAAGTCATTTTTAACATTTTGCTTGCACTGCGAATTTTGGATGCAATGGGGGAACAGAATCAACAAGTTCTTAGGAGAACACTTCTTCTTTCGAAACCTTAACATGAGATTATTGATAGAGACAACTTTTTTATCAATAAATTCCATAGTACCCGCCTTTGCGTAAACGTTAAATCAGCTTTTGGGACTCCCCGCCATTGAAGAGCACCGTTGAGGGGCACGCTGCAACGCGCCCCCACTTTGAAATTCCAACATCAAACACAAATAAACACTACGATACAAACATATCATGGGCTGCCATTTTGTGACCTCGGATGTATTCCTGCGCATCCATTGCACGCTTGCCTTCCGGCTGTAACCGCGTAATACAAATTAACCCATCCATGGTAGCTACATGGATTCCGCACGGTGCGCTCTCAATCACCGTCCCTGGACTAAGAGAATTTCCCGTCTTTGGCGCAGCATGAATCTGTGTTTTCAGTATAATAATTCTTTCCCTCTTTTCAGAGCCATTTTTTACATAATACGTGTATGCCCCAGGGGCGGGAGTTAACCCGCGCACCAAATTATAAATTTCCTCTGACCCCCGAGACCACGGAATCAAGCCATCTTCTTTTTTCAATTTCGGGGCAAAGGTTACATCCTTCTCTTCTTGTTTTGTATAAGCAGCCTCTCCTTTTTCTACGAGGTCTAACGTCTCAACCAGCACATCCGCGCCCATCGAGGCTAATCTTTTTTCAAGCTCTCCTGCGTCTTCTTGAGGAGAGATCGGCGTTTCTTTTTGAGTAATAATGTCACCGGCATCCATCTTGACGGTCATTATCACGGCAGTGATGCCCGTCATAGTCTCTCCCCGTATAATTGCCCAATTAATTGGTGCCGCCCCGCGAAACTTCGGCAACAAAGAGGCGTGGATGTTAATGCACTTATATCGTGGAAGATGTATGATGGAACCGGACAAAAACTGTCCGAAGGCAACAACAACAATACAATCGGCTGAAAAATTTTGGAGTTGTTTCACAAATGTTTCCTCATTAATATTCAGCGGCTGCAAAACTTCTAATCCCAATTTTTGAGCCTCTTTCTTTACCGGAGAAGGACTGGGTAATTTACTCCTTCCTTTCGGTCTGTCCGGCTGTGTAACAACCGCAATAATGTTATGTGTTGATGCTGCCAACGAGCGCAAACCGGGAACTGCAAACTCAGGCGTTCCCATAAAGAGCACATTCATGATTCAATAAACCAGTGCGTATTTTATAATTTATTTAGGCCGTTACACAAGATATTCATCACACAACGACGTGGTTACTTCTGTATGCCCGCTCAAATTCTTTTATCTGATTTGATATGGCCAAGCGGTTTGCCGGGCTCATTTTATCAATAAAAAGGCAACCGTTGAGATGATCCAGCTCGTGTTGCCATGCGCGTGCGGCCAAACCCTCTGCCTCTATTTCTATTTTTTGTCCTTTGAGATTATAGGCGTGCGCCTTGATCTTTTGGGCACGGGCAACCTTGCTCAAAACCCCCGGAAAACTTAAACAACCCTCCTCCTTATTCACCTCTCCCACTTCTTCGATAATTGTTGGGTTGATAAATACCTTCTCCTCAGCGCTACTGCCGTTGGCATCTATAATAAACAAGCGGACAGACCATCCCACCTGCGGGGCTGCCAACCCGATACCGTGAGCCTGATACATCAACTCCAGCATCTCTTCTACCCTTTGGTATGTCTCTCTATTAATTTCCGTCAGGTGCTTTGCCTTCTGACGAAGCACTGGATCTGGATAAATGGCAATATTCATTCCTTAATTCTCTGCTATAAAACGTGAAATTCCTGAAAACGAAATATAATAAAAAAGTCCCCGAAATGCAAGCTTCTTTCGTTTTTCCTATTGACTTTAGGCCATTAATTACATAACATTATAAATCAAAATCTTAATTAATATTTGTCTATAAATTAATCTTAGTTAAAGGAGTAGCACGCAATGCCCGTAATGAAATCGGCAAAAAAAAGGCTCAGGCAAAATATAAAACGCCATTTGACAAATAGGGCGCATAAATCTGCGCTAAAAACCCAAATGAAGAAATTTTTGACTGTGCTAAAAGAAGGAAATATGCAGGCGGCAGAAGAGGAACTCAGGCTAACGGTAAAAAAAATAGACAAAAGCGCCGCGACAGGAATTTTACACAAAAATACCGCTAGCAGAAAGAAATCGAGGCTTACAAAAAAACTGAATCAAACAAAAGCTGCCCCGCAGCAGAAAAGCTAATCACTCCGAAGTAATGCCTTGAGGTGGGCTTCTATACATAAAGGGAGAGCGGTTAGATGATAACCACCCTCAAGGCATGATACAATCCTGCCCTTGCAATGTATCTTTGCAAATTTCATAACAACATCTGTTAGCGTCCTAAAATCCTCAATATCTAAATTCAATCCGCCAATGGGATCTTTCTTATAAGTATCAAAACCTGCGGAGACGATAATAAAATCAGGAACAAATTGAGTTACCCGCTGTTCCATCACATCCGTAAATATTTCAATATACTTTTCTGACATTGTATCAAACGAAAAAGGCACATTGATGTTGAATCCCTTGCCTTTGCCCTGGCCGTCCTCTTCTATTCTGCCTGAACCCGGATAAAACGGGTATCTGTGCATGGAAAAGTACAGCACCGTTGGGTCACGGTAGAAGGCATCCTGAGTACCGTTCCCGTGATGGACGTCCCAATCAACAATGAGAATTTTTCCCAGATGGTACTTCGACTGAATATATTTTGCCGCAATGGCTGCATTATTAAAGAAGCAAAATCCCATACCTCGCGTGGGTGTGGCGTGGTGTCCTGGCGGGCGCACAAGACAAAAGGCATTTTTCTCTTTATCTTCCATAATTAAATCTATAGCCGTCAATGGCGCTCCCGCTGCATGAACAGCAGCATCGTATGATGCAGTGGAAATAACGGTATCTGCATCCAGCAGACCCCCACCGGTATCGGCTATTTGCTTGATGGTCTCGATGTAAGTTTGCGGGTGAACCAGACCAATTTCTTTTCCTGATGCAGCGCGGGATTTCACAACCGTTAGTCGTTCCCAGAGTCCGCTCTCTTTGAGATACTCAACAGTGTTTTCTAATCGTCGGGCGTTTTCCGGGTGCCCAAAACCAGTATCGTGTTGTAAGAAAATGTCATCATAAATAAGTATTGTCATACATTTTAAACCTTCATTAGATTCTTCGCCCGGAATGACAGCCCTTATCATTCTGAGGAGTGAAACGGCGAAGAATCCCGACTTTGAAAATTCCCAAACATTTAATTCAAAATTTCTCCGTGTTCTCTGCGGTGAATTATTAAAGAATTTCAAACCCTAAAACGGTTTTGCATCATACGACAAAATTATTACATAATAAGGAGTTTGCCTTGATTATATCCCCTAAAAGGTATAAAATCCCACTGAATTTAGGATATATAATGAGATACTAGATTTCCCAAATGATATAAAATAATGTGATAATTGGGAGGTCTAATACAAAGTTAGCCTGCACAAGCCACCATGACTGAACTGAAAAATTGGGTTGGTGTCATAGGAACTCTGTTAGGTGCCATCGCCGGCGGTGGCATCGCCTTCATTGTCTCTTCTCGTCAGATCAAGCATCAACGTGCGCTTGAAAGAGAGAAGCGCGATTTGTACAACTTCGAGCGCATCCACGAGCTTCTATCCTCTGTAGCGCACAATGCCGGCATTCTCAGCACCCAAGTACTCGGTCAAATTGGCTTTGGAGATCCGATTAAGCCAGACGCAATTGGCGGAATGATCCCGACTGAGGAACTCAGAATGAAAGTAGACTTCTACGCCCCTTCACTCAAACCGGAAGTCGATCAAATCGCTGAACACCTGTTGATCCTCAGCCGTACTGTTGCAGAGGCAATCATGACCGAGCAACGGACAGGCGAATGGAAGACAAAGACAGTTCTCGCGGCTGCGACTGCCTCTGCGGGAATTTTAAAGCTGACAGATGCAGCGAAAAGGAAGCTCAATGAGTTAGTCGCTCCCTACACGCATGCTGCCTAGCCTCTCATTCCACCGGACGCTGGGCGATAAAGCCGCGCAGCGCCGGTGAATTCAACCGTTATGTGAAAGGCGATGAGAAAAATTAGTCGAGTAGGATGGGTTAAACGAAGTGAACCCATCATTATTAGGGTCCTGTTGGATGCGCTTCGCTTCATTCAACCTTCTTTAAAGATTCTGTTACAATAGCGATGGATGCGGAACAACCTAACCGGGTTGCACCAGCCTCCACCAAGGTGCGGGCGGTCTGAAAGTCGCGAATCCCGCCTGCGGCTTTTATGCCGAGTCTATCCCCCACAACAGCCCTCATTAATTTAATATCTTCTATCGTCGCCCCGTGAGCGGTAAAACCAGTCGAGGTCTTGACAAATGCAGCCCCAGCCCGAACACTTAACAAACAGGCTGCTATCTTTTCTTTTTCCTTCAGAAGCCCTGCTTCAATAATCACCTTTACAGGGATAATTCCTGCAGCTTCAACAACCATACGGATATCCTGATAGGCTGTCCTGTAGTCACCATCTTTCAACGCACCGAGTGAAACAACCATATCCACCTCATTCGCACCCAGTTTTATAACGTGTTTCGTCTCCTCAACCTTGGTGGCCGTTACGTTAGCGCCTAATGGGAATCCCACAACGGTAACAACCAAACAATCTGTTCCCGCTAATCGTTGCCGCGCTTCCTTCACAGAGACAGGATTTACGCAGACCCCGCAGAAATGGAATCGAGTTGCCTCATCGCAAAGGATTACTATGTCTCTACGTGTTGCCTCTGGTTTCAATAAGGTGTGCTCAATCAACGGGGCTAAATCCAAAGGCCCTTGAATGGGTTTTGGTTGCTCCATCTGTTGCCGAATCGCTGACTTCAAGGATTTAAGCCCAAGGGCATCTATTTCTTCAGTAATATTTTGAATTAGAGCCTGAATCGAGTTCAGCATGATATTGTCCTTTTACCTGCCTTTCCAAATTCGCTTCGCAATCTCTTCGAAATTTCTAAACGTTGAATTACGGTGACTCTACTTGTGAGTCCCATCACATCCTCCCCGGAACAATATAGATTTGACCGCTCATGACCGCATCATCGCCTGAGCCGGAAATTTTTTAAGATTGAAATTGCCTCGCTATCTGCAAGGTCATACCAGTTCTCATACGCATCAGCCACAGCAAAGATAAATCCATTCCTCACATTGAGACAGACAAGCTCATCCACCTGGGGCAGAATCAAATCAACCGTTCCTTTTGGCGCTGTCGGCACGGCGACAACGACCTTCTCCGGGTTGCGCTTTTTTATAAAATCTACGGCAGAGAGCATTGTATACCCAGATGCCAGTCCGTCATCCGCAACAATAACAACCTTATCTTTAACCGAAGGAAATGGCAATCCTTCTCTGAAAATCTCATTACGCCTTCGAATTACATCCTTCGTTATTTGTATCTGTCTTTCGACCTCCTCCTCGGTGAGATGGAGCTGACTGGCAAGGTCTATGTTCAATGAAACCTCGCCGTCGGGCCCGACGGCGCCGAATCCAGCCTCCGGGTTATCAGGTATCTGAACCTTTCTCACGATGATTACGTCGAGGGGAAGCCCAATGGCCTTTGCTATCTCGTCAGCAACAGGAATTCCGCCAGATGGAATACCAAGCACTATACCATCTACACCCTTGTGCCCTGAAAGCTTCTGGGCAAGAAGCCTTCCCGCTTCCTTTCTGTCTTTAAAGACAGAAACCATGTCTCTCAGAGACCTGTCTTCAATGAGCTTGTGCATTTTCTTCAATACTAGACAAAGTTACTTGATTTTGTGTTTCTCTTTTGAAACATATTCTATGAAAACAAATATCCCCCGTGCCCCTTTTGTTACACGCTTCCCATATTTTTGTTGCTTATCTCTTACGTTCTATAGCGCTGCATTTTAACATGCCGCCTTGCATTCTCAGCATTTTTGTGAGAAAATAATTCACGGTCCACCCATTCTACAACTTTATAGTATTACCTTGTAAAAACTTCTTTCCCCCATTTTCATGAGGGCAAGCTTTGGGAAGTATTTTACACCCCCCCCGTGTCCCCCCTTGCGAAGGGGGAAAAGAGAGGGGTTGTTTTGGTTGCGGCTGTGCTGCGCTAGGGACTTCCCAGTTTATTTCTCCACCAGGAATTTGGCAATATAATAGACAGCATGAAAATAGCCATTAACACAACCTCTGCGATTACAGGCGGCGGAGTAACCTATATAAAAAACCTTTTAGCTCATTTATCAGAAGCAAACAGTCCTCATCAATATTTGGTATTAACAACCATTTCAGGCAAGCAGATGTTCTATATCCAGCATCCCAATTTTAAATTCTCGTCCTTCAAAATACCATCAAGAAGTCCCCTATTGCGTCTCTGCTGGGAACAAATAGTTTTACCTGTATTCCTCAAAAGAGAGGGCGTTGATATGCTTTTTTCTCCGGCGAATATCTGTCCCCTTTTTACCAAGATTACAAACGTTATTATGATACAGAATGTAGAGCCTTTTGGTAATAGTGTTTCGTTCGAACGAGGCATGTCTCAAATTCTAAGACTAAAATTGTTAAAACTATTAACCATTCTATCCATTAAAAAGGCAAAAACAGTTATTTTCCCTTCGACAAAAGCGCGTAACGATTTAGAAAAGTCTGGAATTTTACTGAAGCATGCGGAGGTTATTTATCATGGTATTAACAAAGAACTATTCCGTCCCCATCTTGAAAACAACATGGCGCATCAAATTAAAAAAAAATACGGTTTGGATAAATTTATTTTTTATG
>JAGWZR010000011.1 GCA_018968795.1 Planctomycetota bacterium
TTTGCGGAGACATGTTGGAATTAGGAAAGGAGTCTCCTCAGCTACACAGAGAAATTGGAGAAACGGTAGCGCATCTCAATATTGATTTATTATGGACTGTTGGAGAACACGCGTCCGAAATTGCAAAGGGTGCAAAATCATTAGGTATGCCTGAAGGACGGGTTATCAGTTTCAAGGATGTTGCGGACATCACAGCGCCTGAAATAAGTGAACTTAAAGAAAATGACACGGTGTTAATTAAAGGTTCAAGGGGTATGCATCTGGAAAATATCGTTGAAAAATTCAGGGAATATTTTCATAAAGCGTATGTTAATGTATAGAAATTTCATCAATTAAGAAATAACTGATAGGATAAAAGAGGTCAAAGAAATTTGCTTTACAGCTTGTTTTCTTCTATAAATTCATTAGAAATATTTAAATACTTATCCTTTCGTTCGGCTCTCGCAGCTTTTACTGCATTTTTTATCAGCGTTTTTTTGGGTCACTGGTTCATCAAGAAACTTCGAACTCTAAAGGTCGGTGAAGATACAACAAAAACAGACTCCGAAGAACTAAAACGTATGCATTTCGATAAAAAGAATACGCCAACAATGGGCGGAATTGTTGTAATTGTCTCTGTCTTCGTTTCTGCGCTGCTGTGGTGCAATATTTATAATGGGTTTGTTCTTTTAGTAATGTTTACCTTGATATGGCTTGGTGCGCTCGGGTTTATTGATGATTATATTAAACTTACCCAGAAGAATGCAGCAGGGTTGACTGATGTATCAAAACTTTTGTTTCAATCAGCACTGGGTCTGATATTGGGATTGATATTATATTTTCATTTTAATAAGTTTGCATGGGGTACTCAACTGGTAATTCCCTTTATAAAGGATTTTAAACCTGACTTAGGACCTGTTTATATATTAGTTGTTGCTTTCTTTATTGTGGTAATGTCAAACGCCGTAAATCTTACAGACGGTCTGGATGGATTAGCAATAGGGTGCAGTATTATAGCAGGAATTGCTTTTGCTGTTATTGCCTATCTTTCAGGCAGAGTTGATTTCAGCAATTATTTAAAGATTCCTTATGTTCAGGGGAGCGGGGAATTGAGTGTGTTTTGTGCTTCTCTCGTGGGAGGAGGTTTAGGATTCTTGTGGTACAATTGCTTTCCAGCCCAAGTTTTTATGGGAGATACCGGTTCGCTGGCGGTGGGAGGAATACTAGGATTGGTGTCTATTATTGTAAAACAAGAGGTGTTGATGGTTGTTGTAGGAGGTATCTTTATTGCGGAAATAGTTTCTGTTTTCCTACAGAGATACTTTTATAAAATAACAAAGAAAAGGATTTTCCGCTGCGCACCCTTACATCACCACTTCCAATTTAAAGGATGGCCAGAGACAAAAATTACTCACAGATTTTGGATTGTCTCGGCGCTGTTGGCGCTCTTCAGTCTTATATTATTATAGAGCAGATAAATTTATGAAACCTTGGCATTTTCTCATATATATTGTGGTTGTCTTGTTGGGATTTAGTATTGTTACTGTATATAGCACAGATACGGCAACTTTTGGGTCAAACGGAAGTAATTATCAATTTATAAAACATCTTTTGTGGATATTTATAGGG
The DNA here is from genome assembly GCA_018968795.1 of Planctomycetota bacterium. GTDB lineage: Bacteria > Planctomycetota > Brocadiia > Brocadiales > Brocadiaceae > REEB58. The sequence continues at coordinate 1,609 of JAGWZR010000011.1, forward strand.
TCTGTATTATTAATAACGATGGCGAATGTGGATTACCATTACTTACAGAAGTTGAGCCTCCCCATTCTTATCGTGTCTCTTAGCCTTCTTTTACTTGTGTTGATACCTGGGGTAGGGGTAGTTACTAACGGCGCCCGGAGGTGGATTCGATTTAATCAAATGTTTGGCGTACAACCTTCTGAACTTGCAAAGCTGGCAATTATCATATTTATTTCAAGTTATATTGCAAAGTACTATAGTCGCATGTCCGAATTTACCTATGGATTCATCATACCTATCGTTGTTGTAGCATTGACAGGCGGGCTTGTAATTAAGGAACCCGATTTCGGGACTTCTGTATTTATTGTAATACTATCTGTGATTATGCTCATTATTGGTGGGACAAGGATCATTTTTGTTTTTTTCACTGCCATAGCCGCAACGCCCTTTATATACAAAATGTTGTTTGAGGCATCATATAGAACAATCAGATTAACAACTTATCTAAATCCGTGGAAAGATCCTTCTGGAGCAGGATATCACATAATTCAATCATGGATTGCCCTTGGTTCTGGTGGTTTGACAGGGTTAGGTATTGGAAGCAGTAAACAGAAACTATTCTTTCTACCGGAAAGCAGCAGTGATTTTATATTTACCATTATTGGTGAAGAGTTTGGTTTTCTCGGAGTAATGGTTATTATAAGTCTCTTTTCATTATTAATATGGCAGGGATTAAAGATTGCGCATGCCTCCAAAGATGTATTTGGGTTTTTTTTGGGACTTGGAATTACCATAATGTTTGGGTTACAGGCGATTATTAATATTGCGGTTGTTTCTGGCAATGCACCAACAAAGGGTATTCCATTGCCTTTTATCAGTTCAGGGGGATCATCGCTGCTATTCTCAATGATCGGGGTTGGTATACTGATTAACGTTGCAAGGCAGGCTGCAGTGCTGGAAGCGGTGAATGTGTCTGTTAGTAATGGAGAACAACCATCAGAAAATGCGGCGGATGGCCTGTTGCCTGTGAAGATTTGGAATAAAATTTTGTCTAAAATGGCAAATTTTTCATGGTAATAGATAAAACCCCTCCAGAGAGAACAGTCGTTTTTTTGTATTGAGCATTGTTTGTAAAGGGAAAGAGATATGAAATTGAAAGTAATTTTTGCTGGGGGTGGTACGGGTGGACATCTGATGGTAGGGTTGAGTACAGCGGAAGAAATTTGTTCAAGGTTTAAAGAAGCAGAAATTATGTTTTTTGTTACAGATAAAAAACTCGAAAAACATTGTATTGAGCAACGCGGATTCCGGTATCGGCAAATATCTGCAAAAAAGTGGGAAAAATCATTGAAAAATATATTTATATTTATTACTGTAACGCTTTTGGGCGTTATTAAATCACTCCTTGCGATTAGAAAATTTAACCCAGATATCGTAGTTGGTTTAGGAGGATATGCATCCGTTGCTCCGATTATTGCCGCAAAGTTAGTCAATATTCCTTCTGTATTACTTGAACAAAATGTAATTCCTGGTAAGGCGAATCGGTTTTTAGCCAAATGGGTTGATGAGGTGTATTGTCATTGGCGAGGGTCTATCAAATGGTTCAATAAAGCGAAGGCCGTCCGTGTAACAGGGACGCCAATTCGGAAGGATATCTTATATGGCCACAAACATCGGTCTTTTGAGAAATTTGGTTTAAGTTCTTCTAAAAAAACAATACTGATTACTGGGGGAAGTCAGGGCGCTCAATCGATCAATGAAATTATATTGAGGTGTTTGCCTAAATTAGAATTATTAGCTGACGAACTACAAATAATTCACTGCACCGGTGAATTTGGATACGAGGTTGCAGAAGCTGCATATAAGCAAACAAAAATTGATGCGTTTGTTTGTAGTTTTCTGGATGATATGGGAGCCGCCTTTAGCGTGGCAGATGTTATCATTTGCAGGGCAGGTGCAACTACTATCGCAGAAATTACTGCGCTAGGTATTCCCGCCATATTAATACCATATCCATACGCTGCGGATAACCATCAGTACTGGAATGCAATGGAGGTGGTAAGCAATGGTGGAGGATATTTATTACAGCAGCTCGATTTGACTCCTGAAAAAATCATGGAGCTTATTACAGACCTTTTTGCCAATAAAGAAAAGTACGATAGAATGAAGATGTTTAGCAAAGGGATGGGCATCCCAAATGCATCGGTAAATGTTGTGGATAATCTGTGTAAGGTGGTTGGTGTGAAGGGTGCGCAATTTGCGTTGATTATAGGATAATTTTACTTTTCATGAAACGAACATCTATATACGACGTTGGTTAACAAGAAAAAAGACGAGTAGTCGCTGTTTTCCCGATAGTAGCAGATGTCTTTGTGCAGAATTTCAAAAAGATAATTTGTGGAGATTAAAATATTCCCGAGCTTTGGGCAAGGGATAAATTCAGAGTGCTAAAGGTTAATTTCAAACCAAAAGGGGAACAGGACTATGAATTTATTAAAAGATATAGATACGATGCAAGCTTACGCGCCGTCATTAGAGAGTCAGTTTAATTGCCGTCCTTTAAGTGGACATTGTGTATATTTTATTGGGATTGGCGGTATTGGTATGAGTGCTGTGGCTTGCATTCTCATAAATAAGGGTTGCGTTGTGTCGGGTTCCGATACACAACCGTCTTTGTTGACTTCGAAACTGGAAAAAATGGGCGCAAGAATTAGCACAAGGCAGGATGGAAGTTTTATGACGTCGAAGACGGATATGGTGGTGATCTCGGCGGCTGTTTCTGAAGATAATCCAGACCTTAAAACTGCCCGCAAGTTGGGTATAAAGGTGGTAAAATACTCTCAAATACTCGGTTCATTAATGAAGGAAAAACGTGGCATTGCAATCAGTGGTACTCACGGGAAGACAACTACCAGTGCAATGGTTTCCACCATATTAAAAACTGCAGGATTGGATCCGACATTTGTTATAGGGGGGGAAGTTCCGGATATTGGCGGTAATGCACATTTGGGAGAAGGGAATTTGTTTGTGGCGGAGGCTTGCGAATATGATAGGTCATTTTTAAACCTCACGCCCCAGGTGGGCGTAATTACCAATATTGAAGAAGATCACTTGGACTATTATGAAAATATTGAAAAGATAATCAATGCCTTTGGTGATTTCGCATCATTGATTTCAAAAGAAGGTCTGTTGGTTGTAAATGATCACGACAGTAATATTGCAAGGGCAATACAAAAAGCAAATTGTAGGATAGAGACATATTCTCTGGATAATTCTTCCGATTGGCATGGAGAACTCCTGCCTGCAGGTAACGGAGTCAATAGGTTTAGAATATTTAGGAGGGGCGCTTTTTTTGATGAATTTTTACTAAGAATACCGGGGTCTCATAATGTGTTAAATGCGTTAGCTGCGACTGCGGTTTGTACATTTATTGGAGTAGATAGAGATTCTATCAAGTCTGCATTAGCATCCTTTCGTGGAGCCAATAGACGGCTTCAAATTATTGGCGTGAAGAATGGTATTATGGTAATCGACGATTATGCTCACCACCCAACGGAGATACGTGTTACTTTGAGGGCGGCGCGGGAACTTTATCCTGAAAAGCGGATATGGTGCATATTTCAGCCTCATCAGTATAGCAGAACACGGCACCTGTTGAAGGGATTCGCAAAATCTTTTCAGAATGCAAACAAAGTAATTCTTGCGGATATTTATGCAGCGCGTGATAGTGATTATGAAAAAACTTCAACGAACTCCATGAAGTTGTATGAAGAAACTCGTAATACGGGTGTAGATATCCAATATATTCCAAAATTATATGACATTGTGAATGAACTTTCTGAAAATGTAAAGCCCGGCGATGTTGTTATTACTATGGGTGCGGGGGATGTATGGAAGGTTGCTTATGACTTGGTTTCAAAATTATGATAAGGGGTTAATCTTTGCTGATAGTTTTGCAATTAATGGATTCTGCTGGGGACAAGAGGCATCTCAAGTTATAATATAAGTAATTTGTCAAACATCTGTTACTTGTATTTCCGGAAGCATGAGGAGCTTTATTTTCTAAACAAAGGAGACCTATTTAGATGAAGCCAAAAAATATTGTTGTGCTGATGGGCGGTATATCTCCTGAGCGTGAAATATCTTTACGTTCTGGTAATGCAGTAGCAAGAGCGTTGAAGGGTGCAGGCTTTAACGTTTCTTGTGTTGATGTGAAGGATGAGAAAATCGAAGAACTTGATCATGTGGAAGTAGATGCGGCTTTTATTGCCTTGCACGGATATTTTGGCGAAGATGGAGGAGTCCAGCAACTTTTAGAATCAAAAGGAATCCCATATACTGGTTCAGGTATAAATGCCAGCAAGCTTGCGATGGATAAGTTAGCAACAAAAAAGTGTTTCATAAAAGCCGGTCTCAAGACGCCTGACTATATTACGATAACAGAATTCCAGGAATTAGCCGAGGTTAGACACGAAATAATTAACCTCGGCTTACCAGTAATTTTAAAACCCACGAGGAATGGGTCGAGTATCGGTATATCGATAATTAAAGATATCAACGATCTCTCCTTATGTTTAGAAAAAGCATTTGAGTTTGGATACGAATTGCTTGTTGAAAAATACATCCAGGGCAGGGAATTTACCGTTGGAATATTAGACGATAAGGCGTTGCCCATTATTGAGATTAAACCCGCAACGGAGTTTTTTAATTACGAAGCTAAGTACAAGGATGATAGAACAAGATACCTTATTATAGAGACAACTTTAGAAGAAAATGGGATTGTATCCGATAATCTAAGCTCTGTTGGTTTTCTCTCGTCTTCTTTGTACCGTAAGGCACAAACGCTAGCTTTGAGTGCACATAGAACTCTTGGTTGTAAAGGATTTTCGAGGGTAGATATCTTATTTGATGACAGGGACAATTTTTATTTACTAGAGGTAAATACAATCCCTGGTTTTACAGAAAAAAGTTTATTGCCAAAAGCTGCGAAAGCGGCAGGTGTATCTTTTACCTCTTTATGCGAGAAAATTGTTGATCTTGCTTTCCAGAATACTTTCGTAAGTATTGATGAAACAACCTAACATTAAAAATTTCATAAATACCACACCCAACTTCAAGCCTTCCGTAGAAATCTTTTTAACAAAATTCAGCGAAATAAAGAGGTTGCTATCTTTCCCCTTTTTACGTTTTCTAGTATTTGCGTGTATGATAGCTTTGGTAGTATGGGGAATAGAGAAAGTATGGCAGTCTTTAACAGACTTGAATATTTTCAAAGTCAGTCCGGCTACGTTCTCATTTCACACGCCGTCGTGGGTGACCGATCGGTTTTCTGACGATATAAAACATGTAGCAACCTTGAACGAACAGTATGGGATGTATGAAAACAATTTGGCACAAAAAATAGCAGACGCTTATGGTAATGTTGTTTTGATTAAGAAAGTGGATTCGATTAAGAGGACATTCCCTAATAAACTTAATATTAAACTTGTACTACGCAAGCCCGCAGCTATAGTAAAAAGTGGAAATAATACCTATTTGGTGGATGATGAGTGTGTATTATTACCAAAAGAGTATTACACATTAACGCATGTAGAATATGAAAGTCCTTATATCAAGAGTAGTCGGTTGGCAAAGCTGCCTTTGTATGGAAGTAATTGGAATGATAAGGGGGTTAAAGCAGGAGTAGAATTATTAAAATTTCTCAGGGAGAATAACATCCATGCCCTTTTTAAGATTTTGGCAGTGGATGTATCAAATGTATGCAAAAGACGGTCTACTGGTAAGAGTGATATTGTTTTGTGGACGGAGAACAATACACAAATATGGTGGGGGTGTTCATCTCTCTGTAAAGAACCCAGCGAACTCTCTGACAAGGAAAAACTACAAAATCTCCTGAGCATTGCAAAGGCAGAAGGGACGAATCTTAAACAGATGGAGTATGTTGATGTTCGTTGGAAAAAACCCTTAGGTAAACGATGGGCAAAGGCTAATGATATCGTGGAGGAACGCTAAAAGTTTACGGCAAATTAGGGTTGTCAGGATCCCAAATTAAACCCTGTCCCGCCTGTCCATTTGGCCAGCCTTCGTTTGTTGTGCCATCCGAATTACCATTTTGTATGCGCTCTACGTGGCCATCCATAAAGAGAATATTTGCAGCCTTTGAGTGCCTTTGCGCGATGCTTCCATACGACCCTTCGTAGTTATCCGCAACGCCATTATTGTTGATTCGACCATCAAACAACAGCACTGTTTTTGTTGGATTTTGAATGGCTTCTATAGACCGTTGGCATTCGGACGATGACACGAGATTTTGATTCATTTTTATTGTGCGGGTTGTATCCTGCTTAGAAAAAGATACTGTTGTAAAAGTCGGATCTTGTTTAACAAGCAAAAGCCGTTCTTCTGTTGGAATGTCACCTCTGATGCTGGAAAGTTGTAATGTTGTTAGATATCTGTCAACGGCCTTGAACCAAACTTCTGCGATGCAGTTTTTGGTGCCGTCTTTACTTGTGTCGCTATTGTTAGGCCGAGGGAGTAAACCATTGTTGTCATTTGCATATTGTTCAAGTGCAAAGTATAGTTGTTTCATGTTGTTGGTGCATACAACCTGTTGCGCTTTTTGTTTGGCCGCGTTAAGTGCTGGCATAATAATACCCACCAATAGAGCAAGGACGATAACAATTATCAATAATTCTAGAATTGTGAACCCTTGATTTTTTATAGTATGCAGCATAGGTTAATATCTAAGAGTTTCTGTGTTTGAGTTCCTTCGTTGTATTTTTACATTTTTAAAGCTCGAACTTGGCAAGTAGAAAATTTAAAATTTAATTTAAAGAGCGTGTCATATATGGAGAAATTAAAAAGAGATTTGCTATCAAAGTAAATAGCTAAAAGAGTTTGACTTTTTATTGGTATAGTGCTAGAATTTTGACGCATCTTGTTCCAAGAAGATACGAGCAATTCTATAAATGCGGAAGTGGCGGAATCGGCAGACGCGCTAGTTTGAGGGGCTAGTCCCAATGATATGGGGTGGGGGTTCAAGTCCCCCCTTCCGCACCACCTACGTGTTTACCCGCCGTATTTACCTACCATAGTAATTATAGATTTAAACAATAGCGATGCATACTATCGTAGTACTTCCGGTAGTGTAATATTCGGGAAAAGAATGTTTCCTCTAAAATCTTTTATTGAGAAGGAATGGTTACCTTAATTTTTCGCGTCAATGTAGCAGACATCATAAAGTTTTTCAAGATTATAGCGGTGGTTACTGACAAATTTTAAGGAAATTCTTTCTGCTGTTAGCGCAGGCGTAGGGAGTCTTTTTCCCTGTTTGATTGATGTAAATTTGAATTTTCTATAGGGCATTATGGCAGAAATAACAGGGGAATTAATTATGCCGTTTGCTATAGTTTTAGTCATGCCCAAACTACTTGTTTTTTGCATTGACTTCTTCTCTAAATATCAATATTATTTATAAAATCAGCCAGAAAACCCCAAGCTTTTGAGCTTGGGGATGAATGGCTGCCCGGAGCGAAGCGGAGGCCATTCATGGGTTTTTACCTGAAGCCCCAGCCTTTAGGCTGGGGAGTGGTTCACTTTGTAAATTATTTGTAAATATTTAATATTTTTACTAACCCTTGCGGAGTAAGAGTAGATGAAAAATACAAAAACGAAGAAGAGTATATGCCTTGGATGTAATTATGCGATTATTCTTGATGGTAAAATTGCTTTTTGCAATATCTTAATGCGCAACGCGTCTTACAAGTCGTGTACTGCCTTTGAGCGTAATTGGCAAATAAACGACATAGTTCCAGAAAAAACGAAGGAAGGGAAAAAAGGACATTAAATTTTTCTAAGTTAAATGTTTAGTAATCTTAAAGGTGATTCATTGCGAAAGAATTATAGACTTGCCGGAGGGATTTGTCAATTTCTAAAGGTTTCTTGGATAATCTTTAACATTTCCCGGTGAACTCCTTCTGTGCCCGCAACGATGTTGCCAGTTTTCAGAAACTGGTTGTTGCCGTTAAAGTCTGTAGCTATCCCCCCCGACTCTTTAACCAGGAGGGCGCCTGCAGCCATATCCCACGGCGAAAGTGAACATTCAAAGAACCCCCCAAAAATGCCTTCTGCCGTGTATGCAAGGTCAAGACATGCCGACCCTCCCCTTCTAATGCCAATGGCACGCATGAATAGTTCCCTAAATACCTTGAGATATGGGTCAATGATGTCCTTTATCCTGAAAGGAAAGCCCGTTGCAATGAGGGAAGTGTTTAAAGTTTCGGCACGGGAGACGTGGATACGTTTGCCATTTTTAAAAGCCCCTCGGCTCTTGATGGCGGAATAGATGTTTTCCCTGAGGGGTTCGTAAATAAGACCGACCGTCAATTCTCCTTCGATTTCCAGGGCGATAGAGACGGCAAAACTTGGCAGGCCATGTATATAGTTTAAAGTACCGTCCAGTGGGTCGATGATCCACAGGAAAGGGGAAGAATGCTTTTCTACCAATGACTCTTCGGCTAGTATGTCGTGGTTGTTAAAATGAGATGTAATATGTCCCTTGATAATTTCTTCAGACCTTCTATCCACATCGGTGACATAATCATTCTTGTTCTTTTCGTTAATCATGGAGGGACACAACTTCCTGAAATGTTCCTTGAGAACTACTCCTGCCCGAAGGGCCGCCTCTCTGGCAATTTTAAGATATTTATCTAAATCATTTGGATTGGGTGTCATTTTATATGAGTTGTGGAATTATAAGACATTTTAAATTATGCCTTCGGTGGCTTTTTATAAAATCAGCCAGAAAACCCCAAGCTTTTGAGCTTGGGGATGAATGGCTGCCCGGAGCGAAGCGGAGGCCATTCATGGGTTTTTACCTGAAGCCCCAGCCTTTAGGCTGGGGAGTGGTTCACTTTCCGGAGGGGCACGGTGTACCGTGCCCCTCCGTTTGAAAATCTAAACATCTAAATCAGACTTTTTCCTGTAAGTGTTTTGTAGGCATTAAGGTATTTTTCGGAGGTCTTTTGGACAATATCTGGCGGAAGCATTGGGGCCGGCGGTTTTTTGTCCCAGTAGATGCTCTCTAGATAATCACGGACAAACTGCTTGTCATAGGAGGGCTGTGGTTTGCCGGGCATATAGCCTTCTAGTGGCCAAAAGCGTGATGAATCTGGCGTGAGTGCCTCATCAATCAGTATTGTCTTATTGTCTTTTGTAATGCCCCATTCGAACTTGGTGTCACAGATGATGATACCCTTGTTTCTTGCATAATCGCTGGCATTGAGATAAACATTCATGCTCTTTTCTTTCAGTTCTTCGGCGAGTTTTTTACCAATCGAATCTACAACCTTTGAAAAAGGAATGTTTTCATCGTGCCCCGTAGTAGCCTTCGTGGAAGGGGTAAAGATGGGTTCAGGGAGCTTTTCAGATTCCTTGAGGCCTGCGGGTAACTTTATTCCGCAGATTGACTGTGTTTTTTGATATTCCTTCCAGCCAGAACCAGCCAAATAACCGCGAATCACACATTCTACAGGGACGACTTCTACCTTTTTTACCAGCATGGAACGTCCATGGAGGACGTCTTTATGTTGAGCAATAACGGCGTTGCCCATTTTTTCAATCTGGGTGGTGATGAGGTGGTTTTCGATAATGTCAGAGGTATATTTGAACCAGAATTCAGAGAGTCCTGTCAGCACCGTGCCTTTGTACGGAATGCCGTTAGGCAGCACAACATCAAAGGCTGAGATACGGTCTGTGGCAATGATCAGCAGGGAGTCGTTAATTTCGTAAATATCACGTACCTTACCACGATTGAACAGCTTGAGTTGTGGAAAATGGGTATTGAGGAGAGGGATAGTCTTTTTATTCATTATGCGGCACAGTGTGCTGTATGTTGTTTGAGTTTTGTTCGTAGCTTTTGTATGCCTTGAAGGTTGGGGTTTAGTGACAATGCGATGTTCAGGTATCTTAAAGCGTTTTCGTATTCTCTTAGTTCCAGGTAACGCTCTGCCATTTTTTTATAAATGAAGGCATTTTTGTTTTTGTATAATTTTAATTGTAACACTTTTTCATAGTAGCTCAACGCCTTTTGCGGAGAGGCATATCTTGCCAGTTTACGACAATAGATGTTGCTGATTCGCTCTTTAATTTCGTCTATTAAGTGACGGCGCTGGAAGGTGTTTTTCCCTCTTTCCAAGATAAATTCGTAGAGTTCAACTGCAATTTCGCACCTGCCGAGTTTTTCATATGACTCTGCCAGGAGGAATTTACAGTCGATGTAGTCGCGGTGATTCAAATGTACAAGAAAGTTAACGTCACTATAGTCTTTTCTCAGAAGTTCATAATTATTAATAGCCTCAGGTGTGTGGCCATTAAGAAGGTCGAAAAGGATAATGCGGACTCGCGCTTGAATATCCTCTGTTTCCGTGGATGCTTGTTTGTTTTTATTGGGTCTTGGCGGTGTTCTGAAGTGAATTTTGTATAGCCGATCGTATTGTTCGCGAGTTTTGGAGTCTGAAAGTGTTTTATACGCCTGAATAATAGTTTTGGTCTTGGATTCTGCCCATACCTTGTTCGAAGCATTAATATCAGGATGATATTTTTTGATAAGCATTCGAAAAGAGTATCGTATTTCTTCGATGCTTACTGCTTGATGGATTTCGAGAATGTCGTAATAATTTACCACGTTCGATCTCAAGGTTAACGATTGCCATGTATTTTAACACAAAATTTTAGAATAAAAACGAACGTATGTTAACAGCTATTTTGTAATATGTCAATGGTCTGGTTAAAATCAATGAAGGGGGAATATTATTCGTACCGCAATGTCTCTACCGGGTTGAGTTTTGCGGCTCTTAAGGCTGGGTAAATGCTGAATACCACACTGCTCACAATGGCAATACCTGCGATAAGCGCTATGCTTATAGGATTTACTACCGTAGGTATCTGGTTAAAATAATACACCTCCGGCGGAAACGGTCTCCATCCCGAGATGTTGTATAAGACATTTTCCAACCAATTAATCCTAAAAACAATGGACAGCCCAATAGTGACTCCGATGCAGGAACCAGTACTGCCGATAAGCAAGCCGTTTAAAAGGAAGATTGACATGATACCTTGTGTGGTTGCCCCTAGTGCTTTTAAAATGCCGATATCTTTGGATTTTTCAAGGACGATCATTGTTAGGATGGCCAGGATATTAAATCCGGCTACCACTATAATGAAAAATAATATAAACGCCATCACACGCCTTTCCATCATTACTGCGGTTAAGAAGGTTTTCCTTGCATCTTCCCATGTTTGGACATAATATTCGAAACCGAGCGCGCGCTGTAACTTGCTTTGTACCTCATTCGCATAGTGGTAATCGTCTAATTTTACGCTGATCCCGGTGACGGCATCTTTTTCTTTCGAGCCGACGAGTTCCTGTGCAACGGGAAGGGGGATGTATACATAATTTTTGTCAAAATCATACATTCCCGATTTGAATTTTCCTTCAATAATAAATGCCTTTACGCTGATCTTATCCCATTCTTTAAGAGTGACCAACACTGCCTGCTCGCCGTCCTGAATGAAGCTTCTTGGATCTTTTTCAGGCTCTCCAGTTCCAATCCGTAATAATTCGGAACCACCAAAGAGACTTGAGGTACTCTTCTCTCCATGAATTTTTAGTAAATCATTGGGATGATGTCCAAACGGCGTGATATACGACTCAAAATCGCCCACGCTTGCCTCGGATTCTGGGTCGACTCCTTTAAAATAAACGAATTCCTTTCTTCCCCTTATTTTAATGAGCGCGGGTCCCTCAACATAGGGTGCGCAGGCAATCACATGATCAAAGGTTTTTACGTTTTCGATAACCTGTTTATAATTTTCAAGTCCGTACATCCCACCTTTTAAAATGATAATATGTGCAAGGGTGCCCCTTATTCTATTGCGGAGTTCTTTGTCAAATCCATTCATTACTGCGAGAACAACGATCAAGGTCATTACTCCGACAGCCACTCCCGCCATTGCAAATAGCGATATCTTTCTGTTGCGTAAATAACGTAGACTAATAAAAAGTTTATACATAGGGAATGATTTTACGTTGTTATTTTAGTTTATTAGGTATATAATTCCGCAATTCTAGCATAACTGAATTATTTTAGGCAATTAAATAATGGATTTACCATTTTTGGGGAAGAGAAATGTTATATTTTAAAACTGCAGGAGAATCTCATGGGAAATGCCTGATTGCAATAGTTGAAGGGTTTCCAGCAGGGATATTAATTGACGAGGCGATTGTAAACAGGGAACTGAGGCGGAGGCAAGGTGGATTGGGCCGCGGCGGACGCATGCAGATAGAGGAAGACCGTGTAGAAATTCTTTCCGGTGTTAGGAAGAATATCACCATTGGCAGCCCGATTTGTTTCATGATTAAAAACAGTGATTACAAGATTGATGAATTACCAGCCGTCACCAGACCTCGGCCTGGCCACGCGGATTTGGCGGGTGTTATGAAGTATAATCAAAAAGATGCCCGGAATATATTGGAACGGGCAAGTGCTAGGGAAACGGCTGCAAGGGTTGCAGTTGGTGCGGTGTTGAAGGTGTTACTCTTCCAATTTGGAATAGATGTATTTGGGTACGTTAGGGGGATTGGCGGTATTAACTCCGATAAGTTTATTAAAGACATGGAGGTTGCAAAGAAAAATCGCGAGCAAAGCCGAAGCTACTGTATTGACCATGATATTGAAGGAAAAATAATTGAAAAGATTAAACAAACGGCTGAAAAGGGAGATTCCCTGGGGGGAGTTATTGAAGTGATTGCATACGGAGTGCCGGTAGGGTTGGGAAATCATACACAGTGGGATCTGAGGTTGGATGCGAGACTTGCAGGCGCTTTGATGTCTGTTCAGGCGATTAAGGGTGTCGAGTTGGGTTTGGGTTTTGGCGTAGCAGATAAATTTGGTTCAGAGGTTCATGATGAGATTTTTTATGATGAGGCGAAACAGGATAAATCATTAACCGGGGGATTTAAAAGGACAACAAATAACGCTGGAGGAATAGAAGGTGGTATAAGTAACGGAGAACCGATCGTGGTAAGGGCATATATGAAACCCATTCCGACCTTGAAAAAACCCTTGAGGTCTGTGGATTTATTGTCAAAAGAGCCGTTTACGGCTACGTATGAAAGATCGGATGTATGTGCGGTTCCAGCAGCCTCTGTAGTTTGTGAAGCAATGGTTACTTTTGAAATTGCTAGGGCGTTTTTGGAAAAATTTGGTGGGGATAGTTTGGATGAAGTTAAGCGTAATTACGAGGGGTATCTTTCAAATATGAATATAGCTACAAATTTTACTTGAATTAACATTATGTTTTGATACTATAACTCTTTTTGACATGCTAGCGTAGCTCAACGGCGGAGCAGCGGTTTTGTAAACCGCAGGTTGTGGGTTCGAGTCCCACCGCTAGCTTCAAAGTAGTAAGATAATAAGGCGGATGGGTGGATTCCCGAGTGGCCAAAGGGGACAGACTGTAAATCTGTTGGCATAGCCTTCGGAGGTTCGAATCCTCCTCCACCCACCATTTAAAATAGCTAATGCAGGGATCTATATTGTATTTGCGGGCGTAGCTCAATGGTAGAGCCCTAGCCTTCCAAGCTAGTCATGTGGGTTCGATTCCCATCGCCCGCTTTTAATTGTTTTTAAGAATAAATATTTATTTTTATATTTGACATTTTTATTTTTTATGCTACAATTTTTGGCTTAGCCGTACGTACAGCGTAAGTTTATAGAATGTAATTTTTTGCATCGTTTATTTTGCTGCTGTAGCTCAGCGGTGGAGCACGTCCTTGGTAAGGACGAGGTCATGGGTTCAAATCCCATCAGCAGCTCCAGAAAAAGATAATAAAGTAGTAAAAAGTTATTTGTTATAGAAAAGAGGAGTAAGAGACGATGGGAAAAGAGGTATTTAAGCGGACGAAGCCGCATGTGAACGTAGGGACGATAGGGCATGTGGATCATGGGAAGACGACGTTAACGTCGGTGATAACGCACGTATTGGCGAAGCAGGGGTTGGCGAAAGAGAGGCCATACGATACGATAGACAAGGCGCCGGAGGAGAGGGAGCGGGGGATAACGATAGCGATATCCCATGTGGAGTACGAAACGCAGAAGAGGCA
>JAGWZR010000012.1 GCA_018968795.1 Planctomycetota bacterium
GTAAGGGTGCGTGTAGCTTGGGTGCTGTGCAATCTGGGTCGTGCTGACCCTGAAGTTATTCAAGCCCTCCTGAATGCACTGAGGGGTGAGGATTCATGGGTAAGGGTGCGTGTAGCTTGGGCACTGGGCGAACTGGGCAGTGCTGATACCGATGTTATTCAAGCGCTTCTGAATGCACTGAGGGATGAGAATTTATTTACAAGGGAGTATGCAGCCCAGGTGCTGGGCGAACTGGGTCGTGCTAACCCCGAAGTTATTCAAGCCCTCTTGAGTGAACTGAGAGATGAGGATTCAGAGGTAAGGCGGGATGTAGCCTGGGTGCTGGGCGAACTGGGTCGTGCTAACCCTGAAGTTATTCAAGCCCTCCTGAAGGCACTGGGTGGTGAGGATTCAGGGGTAAGGGAGAGCGCAGCCGGGGCGCTGAGCAGTCTGGGTCGTGCTGATTCTGAAGTTATTCAAGCCCTCCTTAATGCACTGAGGGATGAGGATTCATCATGGGTAAGGGTGCGTGTAGCTTGGGTGCTGTGCAATCTGGGTCGTGCTGACCCTGAAGTTATTCAAGCCCTCCTGAAGGCGCTGGTGGATAAGGATTCAGGGGTAAGGGAGAGCGCAGCCTGGGCGCTGGGCAATCTGGGTTGTGCTGACCCTGAAGTTATTCAAACCCTCCTGAAGGCGCTGAGGGGTGAGGATTCATGGGTAAGGGTGCGTGTAGCTTGGGCACTGGGCGAACTGGGCAGTGCTGATAACAATGTTATTCAATCACTTCGTAAAGCTTTGAGAAAGAAATCTTTGGAAGTAGGCGAATGGAATAATATCTACTTGGCGTTACAGCGCTTAGTGGATATAAAGCTCCGGGAGGGACGCATTACATTGTCCTCAGATAAAGATAAAATAGTTTTGCCAGTTAAGGTAGCGGAAAGCTCGGAAAGCAAGGATATACATGATGAAGAAGCACAGCATGAAGAAGCACAGCGTCTATTAAAATTTATATCAGGCTTTAAAGAACCTCCCGGTGAACAATCTGGTGATACTCAAAATGATCCCCAGATTATGAATATCGTAGGATTTCTCAGAAGTGAGCTACGGCGTAATCAAAAACCTCTTAAAATACTTGATTATGGTTGTGGAAAGGGTACTCTGATAAACGAACTCAAAAATATTAGCCGATTTATGAACGGTAAACATGAATATATTGGAGTAAATTATAAATCGACAAAAGATGCAGAAGAGCAAGCAAGGGAGTGCAATTTCAATAATCGGAAGGTGAAACCATGCTTTTTTACTACCGAAGCATTTGAAGGGATGAAGAATCCAATAAAAGTTGACCTGATATTTAAAAGGAATGTAACACACGAGATTCCTTTAAAGGAGATTGGAAGAAGGTTTCACTATATCCTGAGATCACTTAAGGTTGGTGGTATACTGTATCTATTAGATATGTGTGTGCTTCCAAAGGCGGAATTTAAGAGTGTTACCTGGGAAAAAGAGGATTTCGAACAATTTTTTAGCATCAAAGGTTTGGAGATAGCAGCAGATACTAACGAGTCAAGAAGCGGTATACCTTTGGTGGTGGCGACTATTACAAAACTTTCGGAAGAAATGCCTTCCGAAAAAGAATTGTTAGAACGTGCCGTCGAACTTTTTAACTCGAAGAAATTAAGGATAAAAAAGGCATTAGAGTTATACGAAAAAAGTAAAGACAAAGAAGAAGCAACATGGTATGTTTTTCTACAACATCAATTTGCAAATATCCAAAGGCATCTCGACGAAGTTTCAAAAGAGGTAAAAACATAATGCAATTTAATGAGATTCCTCATTACCTTCGAGAAGCTCCATTTCTGGTCAAATTGCCTTTGAAGCCTCTTTGTGTGTCGTACCGCATACTCCCCACATAACTCCTTCCGTATGTGTGTAGTTTAAAGGGTTTTATCGAGTCCTGAACACGAATTTATTTCAAAATCGTTCACAGGTTTGTACTTTTTAATTATATTGACTAGCCATTTATATTTGGCTATATTACTTGACTAATTTTTCGAATATTTTATTGACAGAATGGACGAGGATTATGAAACAAAAAAAGCCCTGGGGCGGGCGGTTTACAAAGCAGACAGCGGCTTCAGTAGAGTCCTTTACCGAGTCGGTTTCCTTTGACTGGCGACTCTATAAATACGATATCGAAGGGAGTATTGCCCATGCGACGATGCTTGCCCGGTGCAAGCTTATTACAGAAAAAGAAAAGACTACGATTGTTAAGGGTCTCAGTGAAATTCTCTCAGAAATTCTTGCTGGAAAGTTCGAGTTCAAAGAGTCTCTCGAAGACGTTCACATGAACATCGAGTCGGCATTAATTGATAGAATTGGCGATGCCGGCAAGAAGCTCCACACAGCTCGAAGCCGAAACGACCAGGTTGCCCTTGACCTGCGGCTATGGACACGAGAGCAGGCCCGGTTAATGACAGGGCTTCTGTCCGTGTTACAAAAAGAATTAGTAAAAAAGGGTAAAAAACATTTTGGCTTGATTATGCCGGGCTTTACCCACCTTCAACACGCCCAGCCTGTCTTGGTATCACACTATTTGCTGGCATACGTCGAGATGCTGGAACGAGACAAGACGCGGCTACAGGATTGCTGTGTCCGGCTCAACAAATCACCCTTAGGCGCTTGCGCCCTTGCAGGCACGACACTTCCAACAGATCCGCTGCATACGGCAAAATTACTGGGCTTTCAAGGGGTTTGCGAGAACAGCATGGATGCGGTGAGCGATAGGGACTTCTGTGTTGAGTATGTATTTTGCCTTTCCTCAATTGTCATGCACATGTCCCGTCTCTGTGAGGAGTGGATTATCTGGTGCAACGATGAATTTAAGTTTATCGAGATCAGTGACGCCTATTGCACGGGTTCCAGCATTATGCCTCAAAAAAAGAATCCCGATGTGCTGGAGTTGATTCGGGGTAAAAGCGGTCGTGTTTTCGGCCATTTAACATCTTTACTCACTCTACTCAAGGGACTGCCATTGAGCTATAATCGGGACATGCAGGAAGATAAGGTGGCAATATTTGATGCTTCAGATACCGTCCAAAATTCGTTATCGATACTGGCCGAGCTTGTGGCGAATACTAGTTTTAATGGCGAAAGGATGACGCAGGCATGTGAGAAGGGCTTTATCGATGCTACTGCGCTTGCAGAGTACCTTGTCAAAAAGGACGTACCGTTCCGTAAGGCGCATGAAATTGTAGGAAATATCGTAAGAGAATGTATCAGGGTGCAATGCAAGTTAGTGGATTTGAAATTGGATGGATTCAAGGCTTTTTCGTTTGTTATAGAAAAGGATGTCTATAAGGCGCTGGGTGTGGAGAACTGTATAAAGAATTATAAAAGTTACGGTTCTACAGCGCCGCAGTTTGTAAAAAAACGTATTACGTATTGGGAAAAGAAACTGAGCAGCAGTTTACCACGGAAGAACACAGATTAGCACGGAGTAGATAGATTTTGAAAGGTTCAGTGTAATTCCGTGAAAATCCGTGGTGCATTATTATTTTTAAGGGTGAATAATCAATGGATGCTTTTAAGTACAGAGGCAAGACGCTCTTTTGCGAGGATGTGAGGATTGGCGATATTATTTCACAGGCAGGCACACCTGCCTATATTTACAGCAAGAATGCGATTCTGACACGTTATCATGAGTTGAAGACTGCGTTCCAGGATGTCGATGCCATGATTTGTTTTTCCGTCAAATCTAATTCGAACCTCTCCATTTGTAAAATCCTGGCAGAGGAGGGATCGGGTTTTGATGTGGTTTCCGGTGGTGAACTGTTTCGTGCTATAAAGGCTGGCGGCGATCCGTCAAAGATTGTATTTGCCGGGGTAGGAAAGATGGACAGGGAAATAAAGTATGCCCTTGAGAACGACATCTCCATGTTCAATGTAGAATCTGTGGCAGAACTTGAACACATTAATATACTGGCTGGAGAGGTTAATAAGGTACCAAGAGTAGCCTTGCGGATAAATCCTGACATTGACGCAAAAACTCATGCAAAGACTACCACGGGAAAAAAGGAAAACAAATTCGGAATAGACCTTTCCGAGGCTGAAAAGATTATTAAGCAATCTGCACGATATCCGAACGTTGATCTGTGCGGATTACACGTGCATCTGGGTTCGCCCATTTATACGGTTGATCCTTATGTGCGTGCCCTCAAGAAGATTCTGGCGTTGATTCAAAATTGCAGAAATGAGAGTCTGGACATTGAATACATGAATATTGGCGGCGGCTATTGTATTTCGTATACAGGAGAAAAAGTCATACGGCCAAAAGACTATGCATCGAAAATTCTTCCACTGGTGAAAGAGATGCAATGCAATCTGATTATGGAGCCAGGACGGTTTATCATTGGGAATTCCGGGATTTTGATTTCTCAGGTGATTTATACAAAGGAGACAGTGCATGGGAAGAAGTTTGTTATCTGTGATGCCGCTATGAACGATTTGATACGCCCTGCCCTGTATGATGCCTTCCACAGGATATGGCCGGTAAATACGAGTATAAAGATGCCAGCGGTGGAAAATCCCAATAAATCCATGGTAAAGAAAGGTATGGAATTGGTTGATATTGTGGGTCCTGTTTGCGAAAGCAGTGATACCTTTGCTACCGATAGGGCATTGCCAAAAGTAAAAGAAGGGGATTTGTTGGCAATATTCAGCGCCGGCGCCTATGGCTTTACGATGAGTTCCAGTTACAATTCCCGCCCGCGCCCGTGTGAAGTGCTGGTGGATGGCGACCAGTTTCGTATCATCAGAAAACGTGAGACGTATGAAGATTTGGTGAGAGGTGAAGACGTGTAACAGTTCGGCTTACCGCAAAGACGCAAAGAGCGCAAAGCTTTGCAGAATTATTAAAAATTTACAGTGTTGAGGCGAGATGGCTAAATATTATCCGATATTCCTGAATATTCAGGACAAAAAGTGTTTGGTGGTTGGCGGAGGCAATGTCGCCTGGCGTAAGGTGTGCAGCTTAAAAGAAGCGGGAGCACGGGTAACGGTGGTGTCTCCTGAATTTTGCCCTGAAATGGAAAAAGAAACGGGGATTGAAAGGATTCAGCAGAAATACGAAGAAGGATTCCTGAATGAGGTGTTGGTTGTGGTTGCCTCTACGGATGATGAAGAGGTAAACAAAAAAGTTTATTATGATGCGGGAAAGAGGGGCATTCTGGTAAATGTTGTTGATAGACCAGAATTTTGTTCTTTCATAGTGCCAGCAACCATTAACCGGGGCGACCTGTGCATCAGTATCTCAACCGGTGGAGCAAGTCCAGCGTTGGCGCGTAATATCCGTGAGTATCTAGAAAAACAATTTGGAGACGAATATGACGAGTTTACCAGCCTTTTGTCGGAAATAAGGCGAAAGATACTTTCTGAGGTTTCTGACGAATCGATAAGACGCGATATCTTACAGTGTATAGCCGGACTTGATATGCTTGAGGTTGTTAAGAAAAAGGGCGTAATTGCTGCGGAAAAGAAGATGTTGGAGATTGTTTCTGAAAAGGCTTCTCGTGGCAAATAAGTCGACGATTTCTATAGACTTCTTTTTTCTTGCAAGAATTTTTGCGAGGTGTTAACATTAAAATTAATTTGGTTTTGTCTGGCTGAATAAGCATTTAACTGCTTACAAAAAGGGCGAATTGGAATAAAATATTAGGAGCTTGAATGACTGAAAAGACTGTAACACAAAGGATCGATCTTAATGAGTTAAAATCTGGTGGTTTTATAAAGCAGACACAAAAAGACCTTTTTACCGTGCGTTTAAAGGTGCCTGGCGGACGGATTACACCTGAAAAGTTGTTGAAGATTGCAGAGGTCGCAAAGAAGTACAGCCGGCTCGGATATTGTCATTTGAGTTTTAGACAGTCCGTAGAGATTATTGGTGTTCATATTGATGACTTTGACGCTGTGGTGAAAGAGTTGGCAACGGTGGGACAGAAGATTGCCTCCTGTGGCCCACGGGTCAGGGTTCCTACGGCGTGCGGCGGCTGTGAATACAATCCAAATGGGATTATGGATACGCAATCTAAGGCATTAGAGGTCGATGAAAAGTTTTTTGGCGCTCCATGTCATCACAAGTTTAAGATTGGATTTTCCGGTTGTCCAATTGATTGTACGAGAACAAGGGAGATGGACTTGGGCTTCCAGGGTGTAGTTTATCCAGTATGGAATAAAGATTTATGTAACGGGTGTACCTTGTGCGCCAAGGCTTGCCTGGAAGGTGCAATTGTTTCAGATAAAGAGGGCCGACCAATGTTTGACGAGTCGAAATGTGTGTATTGTGGTGATTGTATTAGAGGCTGCCCAACGGACGCCTGGAAGGATAAGAAAAAGGGTTGGTTAGTGCGTACGGGTGGGAAACACGGAAGACATCCACGAGAAGCGGATCAGGTCGCTAATTTCTTACCCGATAATAAAGTGAACGACTTTATCTCTGCAACCCTAAAATGGTACAAGGAGAATGGTAAGCTGAAAGAGAGAATTGGCTCATGTATAGATCGGGTAGGATTGGATAAGTTTAAAAAAGAAGTAGCGAATGCATTTACTAAAACAACATAGGGTTATTTCATGATGGAAGGCAAAAAAAAATTTGTCATATTTGCGCATAGCGGTACCTATGATAAACTTTATCAAATCGTTACTTTGGCTATTACTGCCGCCTCTATGGGGAGAGAAGCTTATATTTTCCTTTTTTTCTGGGCATTGAAGAGATTTGTAAATGAAGAGTTTGATGCCGCAAGGTTATCTGCCGAGTTTGGTGAAGAGGGAAGTCGATTGTCAAAACGAATGCAGGATATCAACCCAATTTCACTGAAAGAAATACTTCACGAAGTAAGAATGTGTGGTAATTTAAAAATTTATGCATGCACGGCGGCAGTGAAGCTTATGGAATTGGAAGAATCTGTAGTTAAATCGAGAGTAGATGACATACTTGGATTAACTACCCTATTGGAAATAGCTCGTGGCGCAGAAACACAGCTATTTATATGATCTACGATCAAAAGATAGCATCGTGACAAATACTGTGACAAAAAACACTCAGTGCATATCAAAACGGGTCTCCAGTAGTTCAATTTTGGAGAGGATAGGAAATACCCCGCTGTTGAGAATTGATAGAATTACAAGGAAGTTAAAGAATAGAGATGTAGAAATTTATTCCAAAGCAGAATGGTTCAATCCCGGAGGCTCCGTAAAGGACCGTCCGGCCTTGCGGATTATAGAAGAAGCAGAAAAATCAGGAAGACTAAATCCAGATAAAATTATTATAGATTCAACTTCTGGGAATACAGGTATTGCCTATGCTCTTATCGGCGCATCAAAAGGATATAAAGTATCTTTAGTAATGCCTTTAAATGTTAGTGAGGAACGGAAAAGGGTTGTGCGTGCCTTTGGAGCGAAGATTGTGTTTACTGATCCACTACTGGGCTCGGATGGCGCTATGATAGAGGCAAAGCGAATAGTGAGTGAAGAACCTTCACGGTATTTTTATGCCGATCAGTACAATAACCCTGCAAATTGGAGGGCTCATTATGAGACTACGGGCGTGGAAATATGGGAGCAAACGGCAGGCGCGGTGACCCATTTTGTTGCATGTTTGGGCACGAGTGGCACACTCATGGGTACGGGACGACGTTTGAAGAAATACAATCCTAATATTCAGGTGATAGCTGTAGAGCCGTCCACGCCAATTCACGGATTGGAAGGCATGAAACACATGGCTACCTCGATTGTTCCTGGTATTTACGATGAGCATTTTCCGGACAGAAAGATTTCAATAGAGACAGAAGATGCCTATGAGGCCGTCAAGCGGCTTGCAGTCGAAGAGGGTTTTTTTGTAGGATATTCTTCAGGTGCAGCGCTTGTAGCATCGCTGAAGGTGGCAAGCGAAATTGAACGAGGTTTAATTGTTACGATTTTCCCCGATAGGGGGGATCGTTATTTGA
Organism: Planctomycetota bacterium; assembly: GCA_018968795.1. GTDB lineage: Bacteria > Planctomycetota > Brocadiia > Brocadiales > Brocadiaceae > REEB58. Next base: position 7,983 of record JAGWZR010000012.1, read on the forward strand.
GTACGAGTTTCTGGAGTTAATAGCCTTGCTGTGTATTGACGATAGTAAATTTCGTGATATAGAGAATCAGGTTAAAAAGAGTTATCCTCTGGAATGTTGCGGACTATTAATTGGCGCGAATACGTCTGAGAAAAAGGTGTTTGAAGTCCGTCCTACAAAAAATTGGAACGTAGAAAGAGCCCATGATAGATATGTAATAGACAGTAAAGAATTTAATAAAATTGATAAAGAAACAAGGAAGAAAGGTCTTCAAATCATTGGTATATACCACTCTCATCCAGACCATCCTGCCATGCCATCAGCATATGATACGGAGCATGCATGGGCTGGGTATTCTTATATGATAGCTGCGATAGAAAAGGGGGAAAAAATTGAAGTCCGATCGTGGATTTTTAATGAAGAAAAGAAGCAATTTGAAGAAGAAAAAATAAGTGTCTACTGAATAGACATTGCAATAATTAATGATATCTCATGTGTTCGAAACAAACATTCAAAACTTAAATTTTGCGATTTTTGGAGTTTTACACGTGGTAGAAAATGAAAAGGTTAATCCTGACGATCAAATTGATTTGCGAGGAGTGCTCTGTCCTATTAATTTTGTGAGAACAAAATTGAAACTGGAGATGCTGGATTCTGGCCAGGTTTTAGAAGTAATATTGGATGATGGTGAACCCATAAGAAGTGTTCCGAGAAGTTTGAAGGAGGAAGGCCATAAGGTGATTAAAGTGGAAAAAATTGAAAACGCATATCGTTTACTGGTAAGGAAAACTTAAATTTAGATAAAAAATGCTTGACTTTTTCAATTGCCAAATATAATATGCGCCTTTTGAAGGCGTAAGTAATTTTATAATTTGTTAGATTTGATTTTAAGAGAATTGTAAACATAACAGAATTGGGTAATAAAATAGGGTTTTTGCGGTAGGAGGGTGTTATGGAAACAAAAGAAAAGACCGAATGCCATCATACGTCAGAGACAGAGGGAGGAATCTGGTTTAACTTCTCTCGGAGAAATTTTTTGACATTAGCTGGTTGGGGCTTGTTTTTTGCCACACTAGCCGGATATTTATCTCAAATTTTGGGATATAAAGGGTTTTTTTATCCAAAGGTACTTTTTGAACCATCACCAAGATTTACTGTGGGAGAGCCGAAGTCTTTTCCTGAGAATTCAGTGACCACATTAAAGTCAAGGAAAATATTTATCGTTCGTGATGGCAATAGTTTTAAGGCGATTTCGGTGGTATGCCAACATTTAGGATGCGCAGTAGAATTTTCTAAAGAGAAGAATATCTTTGAATGTCCGTGTCATGGAAGTAAATACTATCGAAATGGTGTAAATTTTGCCGGGCCAGCACCACGTCCCTTAAATCATTTTGATGTGGTTTTAGCTGATAATGGGAAATTAGTTGTAGATACAAGTAAGGTCGTACCCCTTGCGACAGAATTAGTTGTTTAGTATAAAATTTATTCGTTTTTTTATAGAAGGTTATATCTATGGATCAAGCAACATTACCTAAAAAAGGGATGCGGGTGCTTGTCGATTTGGATTGGTTGCAGGGAAATATTCGGTGTCAACATCGATGTCCAGCACACATGGACGTGCCTGGTTATATACGCCTGATTAAAGAAGGTAAATATCGAGAATCGTATGAATTGATGAGAGAAACCAATCCCTTTCCCGCCGTTTGTGGATATATATGTCCGCACCCCTGCGAAACCAAATGTAAACGTGGTGATTTTGACAGACCCGTAGCAATTGATGCATTAAAACGTTTTGTTACCGATTATATTTTCAAAAACAAGATAAGAATTTTTCCGCCAAAGATAAAACAACGAGAGGAAAAGGTTGCCATTATTGGGGCGGGACCGGCTGGATTAGCAGCAGCCAATGACCTCGCAGGGATGGGGTACAAAGTAACGGTTTTTGAAAAGGAACCTCAGGTAGGCGGTATGATGATGTGGGCGATTCCTTCCTATAGGTTGCCTCGTGAGCAAATTATGTTTGATGTAAGCCAAATTGTGGCTCGAGGTGTTGAGATAAGGACAAATACCCCTATTGGAAGCCCCGGCAAAACAATTTCTGATTTATTCAAAGAAGGATATAAAGCGGTATTTTTAGCAGTAGGGGCACAAAAGGGAAAGAGGCTTGAGATTCCGGGAGAAGAAGGAACCGCAGGCGTTATGGATTGTCTGGTATTCCTAAAAAATGTGAATGCTGGTGATTTAAGAAGTCCGGGCAAAAAAGTGGCGGTGATTGGTGGTGGGAATTCAGCCATTGATGCGGTTAGGACGGCTAAACGTTTGAGTCCAGAAGCCTCTATTGTATACCGAAGAACACGGGAGGAAATGCCGGCATTACCGTGGGAAGTAGAGGAGGCTGAACACGAGGGCGTCCAGTTCCATTTCTTATCTGCGCCAGTCAGGATTCTTACTGAGAATGGAAAAGTAAAGGCGCTGGAATGTGTTAAAATGAAACTTGGTAAACCTGATAGTAGTGGAAGGAGAAGGCCGGAGCCAATTCCAAATTCAGAATTTACCATAGAAACGGATTGTATAATTACTGCCATAAGTCAGGAGCCTGATCTAAAATTTCTTGGTGAAAATCATAGGTTAGAAGTTACTAAATCTGGAATGCTGGCCGTTAATGATGTCCTTATGACTAATAAGGAAGGTGTTTTTGCTGGAGGTGACGTAACTTTGGGGCCAAGCACCGTTATTGAATGCATTGCCCAAGGGCATACCGCAGCAAAATCTATCGATAGATTTATACGGGGGGAAGATATTAAAGAACCCAAGAAAAAAGTATGGGTTACGCTGTTGGATAGTGAATTTGTTTCGCGAGAAGAAAATTATGATGCCGTGCCACGTCAAAAAATGCAAATGTTACCTGCCGTGGATAGGGAGGGAACATTTAATTTAGTGGAACTTGGTCTCGCGGAGTCTCAGGCAGAGATTGAGGCTTCCCGCTGTTTGAAATGTGATCTTAGTATTAACGTAGAGACGAATGAATGCGTACTCTGTGGCCGATGCAGCATGGTATGTCCAGTTGGTGCGCTAAGGCAGGTAGATGTTTATGATGAGAGCCAGGCATATCGTCCGTTTCTTAGTAAGGATGGTATCGTGATAAAATACACTGACGTTTGTATCCGATGCGGAAATTGTAAGGATTGTCCTGTGAACGTGATATCCTTAAAGCGTGTGCTTTGGAAGCCTAACGAAGAAATCAATAAAACAATAGAAGAAAGGGAGGAATAGGGGGATAAATTTTAATATGGGGGAGGAGATTGAAAAATCGAAAGTAATGTGGAGAAAGGGATGTTCAAATGAAATTAATTCTTGATTTAATAAAGAAAATTACAGGCAACGAGATTTGGAAGTCTGTATTTCGCCACGGTTACACGGACACCCCTAGAAACAGGGTTCTACAGATTATAAGCAATGTATGGTTGCATTTGCATCCAGCGAAGGTTCGGGAGCATGGTACGAAAATTCGCTTTACCTGGTGTATGGGGGGAATTACCTTTTTTATATTCCTGTTTGAAACAATAACGGGAATATTGTTAATGTTTTATTATGTTCCAGATGTAAACAGAGCGTATGCAGATATGGTGGATTTAATGTATGTGGTACCGTTTGGCAGGTTTTTGAGAAATTCCCACCGATGGGGCGCGCATGCTATGGTAATTACGGTAAGTATCCACATGCTCCGTGTGTTTTTGACTGGTTCCTACAAGCCGCCGAGGCAGTTTAATTGGGTGGTGGGTGTGATCTTATTGGTTCTCACACTTTTATTAAGTTTTACCGGATATTTGTTGCCGTGGGATCAACTTGGGTATTGGGCTATTACTGTCGGTACGAATATGGCGCGTGCAACGCCGTTTTTGGGACATGAAGGCCCATTTTCATACATCTTGGGAATGAAGCCAGATAATGATGTTCGTTTTGCTTTGCTGGGAGGAACAGTTATTGAAGCTCCGGCTTTGTTGCGGGCATACGTATGGCATTGCATAGCGATACCTATTATAGGTGGTGCGTTGATGATGTTGCATTTCTGGAGAGTGCGCAAAGATGGCGGTATTTCTGGGCCGTTATAGGGCAAGAGAAATTTTCTTATAATTTTTATTGATGATATTTCTGAGGAGTGGTTCCATGGAAGTTATGGAAGAAAAAAGGGGTGTTATCGAATTTAAAGACGATAAGGTGTTTGCATGGCCCACCCTGGTTGCCAAGGAGTTCTTGGCTGCTATTTTGGTTACGGTGGGGCTGCTTTTTTATTCGTATGTTGTTGATGCTCCGCTGCGGGAGCTGTCGAATCCTGGTCAGGCCGAGAATCCGGCGAAAGCGCCGTGGTATTTCCTGGGATTACAGGAGGCATTGGTGTATTTTGATCCATGGTTTGCCGGAGTCGTGCTTCCCAGCATAATTATTGTTGGTTTAATACTTATTCCGTATTTGGATATTAATCCGAAAGGGAATGGTTATTATTCATTTAAAGATCGGAAGTTTGCTGTAACCACTTTTGTTTTTGGTTATGTGTTTTGGTATGTCTTGATATACATCGGCACCGCGCTGCGCGGGCCATTCTGGGCCTTTTTTTGGCCGTGGGAGAAATGGACACATGACTTTCCGACCCCGCCTCCTTTGCATAATTTACCATTACCATTAGGCATTGTGCTTTTGGGAGGATTTTATACCGCAGGGTTAATTTTGCCAGCGCTTATGAAGCGAGATTTTTTTATGAAACTGGGTGTCATACGGTATGCGATCACAATGGGATTACTTCTGACCATGATAGGAACAGTGATTAAGATGGTTTTCAGGCTGGCGTTCAATGTTCGATACATCATTGCTACGCCTTGGATTAACATATGATTTATTTCGGGATTTTTATATCAAGTATTTCCAGAATGGGTGAAATATGAGCGTACAAAGATTACTCTTTTTTGTTCTAAGCGCCCTATTTTTTATAGGCTCTTTCAAGTGGATTAATGACGAACTGCATCCAAAGTGGGTAAAATATCAAAAGGAATATTATGAAGAGCAAGCGTCAAAGACGGAGAAGGAATATTTGGCGGCTACCTCGGTAAAGGAGCGGGAGTTAGTGGGTAAGCGTTTGACCTCTTTGAGAAAACCTGTGTATGAGATTAAGCAGATTCTTTTGAAAGGGGAGTATAGCTGGGCAAAAAGGCAAAATGGCGATAAGGTTGATAGATGCATGACCTGTCACATTGATGAGGAGAAATTGAAAGTATCGCATCCTAACACAAGAGATTTGCCATTTGATATTTATGGGTGTACAGTGTGTCATGGGGGTAATGGGAGGGCTTTAAGCGAGGAGATGGCACATGAAGGGATGTATTATCATAAGAGACAGATGCAGCTTAGGATGGCTACTGCCGAAGCGCTGTTTGATTTTTGGAGTGAATTGGCAATCTTAACACCAGAAGAAAGCGACCCCAATCAAAGAATAGAAATGGGAGATTTCAAAAAGTATAGTATTACTGGCGACAAGGCGATTTATGTGGGCAGTCAAAAGTGTCTCAAATGCCACGCAGGGCTGACTTCTCCCCATGTAGAAAGATGGCAAAGGATTAAATTTAAAACATTTGAGCGTGTAAAGGAAGCGCCTGATTATATTGCCGGAAACGCAGAGTATCGAAAAACTTGTTTCAAGTGTCACACAACAGGTTACGATGAGACAACAGGAAAATATTCTGAAGAAGGAGTTACCTGTGAGGCTTGTCATGGCGCAGGTGAGATGTTTAGTTATTTTATGGATATTGGAAAGGCTCCAGAAGGGCAGAAAATTGCTAAAGTGGGAACATTTGGAACGCCGTACAATGTGTGTGGACCTTGCCATCATACGAGAGGTCATGAAATGCGTCTTAAATTCTTCCAGGAAAAAGGCGGTTCGGATGAATGGTTTTTTCCACAACATACAGCTCCATATAAAACTGGTTTAACGGGAAAGGGTGCATCCGTATCTGAGCCATTGCCAAAAATTTATTAATGAATATTTGATAGAAGTTAGATAGCGAGAGAAGCAACCTCAGATATTAAATTTAGTATAAACTTTAAGTAAATATTTGCAAAATTTCAGGGGAGGAGACATGAATGAAGTTGTTAAGATTTAGCGCTATAATATTTGCAGCCCCTTTGATTTGGAGTCTGCAAGTTGGTAGCTTGAAGGCTCAATCTGAGGCCGAATTAAAAGAAATGCAGAAGAAGGCTACCAGCTACTATGACATTTTGTATCCCACTGACACTGCGAAAGACTGGTTTACGAATAATGTCGGTTTGGAAAAGGGCGCCGGTCCCTGGCAGAATGTATACAAGCCCGTTCCATTGCAAATGTACTGGTTTCCGGTCAGACATTATGTGAAGCCGGATGGGACATACTACGATCAGTTGCTAGAAAAATACAAACCTTCCGACTGTGTGAAATGTCATGAAGAAGTGACACCCGGATTTGTGAGAGACTGGGAAGAGTCCACTCATGCGAAGCCGAGAAAGAACCCACGATTTGCGGAAAAAACACAACAAATAGAAAGGTTAATTGGTAGAGACCTTAAAGAGGTAACCTGTAGCGATTGTCACGGGAAGGACCATAAAGAGTTGCACATGCCTACCCCGCAGACCTGTGGAGAATGTCATCCTCAGCAAACAACTGAATTTATGAGCGAAGCTGAGCGAGGCCGTCCTAATCATATTGAGGGTTTAGCCGCGAACGTAATTCCTCCGTGGTACCCGGAGATGTTTCGTAGGGGTTATCCGGCAGGACAGTTTGGTTGTGATTTTTGCCATGCCACAGACCGATGCAATATTTGTCATACCAGGCATAAATTTGCAGCGGCTGAGGGCAGAAGGCCAGAGGCATGTATGAGTTGTCACATGGGCTTTGACCATCCTGATGCAGAGTCCTATGGCGAATCAAAAATGGGGTATATTTACCATTTGGAAGGCGATCACTGGGATTGGGAAAAACCGTTGGCTGAGGTTGTGCCTGGCAAGGATTATAGAACTCCAACCTGTCAATTCTGTCATTTTGATCAGGGCAATGGAAAGTTTGCTCATAATCCTGTAACTAAGGGTGTTTGGAGGATGGGAACAGTTCCGCCCAAAGGCGTAGATTACAAGTCGTCATTAAAGAATTATCCTCATGGTATAAATCTTCCTCCTTTGAATTATAGTCTCGATGTGTATTCTCCCGCAAGCAAGCAGAGAGCGGAGCAATGGGTAGCGGTTTGTAGCAAATGCCATAGTCCACGATTTGCCAGGTTGTATCGTGAAAACTTAAATGACTTCATGTTTGAAATGTGGAGACTGCAAGATAGAGCTCAAGTTATATTGGATGATATTGTAGCTAATGACGCTTTTGAAGTGCCTATTAAAGAGAGGGATATATTCCCTCTTGGTGATATTCTTGCCGATGCGCTTGGGCCAGGGATATTAGGAGACGCTGTATATAAAGCTTTTAAAACAACTGCCGGAAAGGTACCGGTCATCGGACCTATTTTAGGTTTGCATGGCTTGTTTGCGACAGGAAGAAACAATCCCTCAGAGATTGAAATTACTTATGCTGATATGTGGTTTGGTGATAAGGCACATGCTTACAAAGGCGTAGCGCATGGTCAGCAGGATATCGCATGGTGGTATGGTGCTGCTAAAGTCTA
>JAGWZR010000290.1 GCA_018968795.1 Planctomycetota bacterium
GTAATTTTATTGGATAAAGACGTTCCAAAGACCATGTCAGAAATGATTATATCCATACTGAACTTGTCTGATGGTATCGTTTCTTTTACGAAAAGGGATAATTTTGCCTCTTTCATTTCTCCAGGATTTAGTTGTCCTATTTCCACCCTGCCATTTTTTATGAAGACTTCTTTATTGCTCAAATCCCTTAAAGTGACCACGTTTTTTTCAGAAGGGCCTTCGCCGATATTTTTTATCAGGAGCAACAAATCTATATCCTCTCCTCTCTGTATCAAGCCGTCTCCATTGTTTGGAGAAGAGTTTTTTGCGTTATCCAGAATCTGGTATGAATAGGCAAAAAGGGGTCTGGGCAGCGCCTCTGTAATAATATTAAGTTTGATATCTTTCGGGTTATGGTGATTCAATTCTTCAAACTTAATAGTAACTTCATCTTCCCTATCAAGCGAATTTTTGGGAATTTCCACCGTTGTGGAATACGATTTTGAGGCGCCTTTGTCTATTTTACCAAGGATAAATTCGAGTTTATCGAATAGCCCATTTTTGCTCGAAGAAATGCTCCTCAATTGGTAAAGCGGCGCTTCGCCAGCATTGGTTACATTGACGGTGAGGGTAATCTTGTCTCCAGCCTTGACTCGTCCGTTTGCTGGATTTGTAGAATAAGAAGAATTTGCCTTTGCCGTTCCTGCGCTTGCGCCAGTAGACCAGTCAATGTCTAATTTTTGAAGCGCTTGGGCTATTTTTTCTTCTTCTAATCGGGCTGTTTCTTCCACAATGGGCAAAGAGTTTTGCAAAAATTTTTCCCGTTGCCAGATGGTGGCGCTGGCGAGCAGTTTTTTGGCGAAAAGGACGTGAAAGTCTGTATTAAAATCTGGTAATTTATAAGGATCCCCTATTTCTTCTTCCGATTCCTCGGGTTTCTTCTTTTCCTTGGTTTCTAGAAAATATTTGAGGGTGGCAAAAGAGGTCTCACCTTTGGGATGTTCGTTAAGGTGTTGCTTGAGATCTTCCTCGCGAAGGGCGATAGGTTCCCGGAATAGAGTAATATTATCTTTGGAAATGGTTGCAGGGGTAAGATGGATATCAGGCGTAATACCGACTGATTGGATGTCCGTAAGCAATGGCGTGAGGTATTTGGCAATGGTTAATTTTAATGCCGAACCGTCCATGAGTTCAATGAGTTGTTGAACGGAACCTTTGCCAAAGCTTCTGTCCCCAACAATTACGGCGCGATTATTTTCCTTGAGGGCTCCTGCAACAATCTCTGCCCCAGAGGCACTTCCCGCATCGATAAGAACTACAATGGGATAGTGTTCTTCGTCGGCATCGGTTTTCCTGGCATCTTGTACCTCACGAGGATGGCCGCTCGGGCCGACAGTGACGACGATAACGCCACTATCGAGAAATTTGTCTGCTACTTCTATTGCTTGATCCAAAAGTCCCCCTGAGTTATTTCGTAAGTCGATGATTAATCCTTTTATTTTGTTATTGGATGTTTTTAAGCGCTTCAGGTGTTCGTTGAGGGATTGAGAGGTATCATCCTGGAAATTTCTTATTTTTATATAGCCAAAGCCGTTATCCAGCGGTGCGGATTCAACGGTGGGGATGGCGATAATTTCTCGTTTTAAACTGAACAGCTTGGACTGTGCTGCTTTTTCGGTTAAAATCGAGACAGTGACAAGTGTTCCAGGGTCTCCACGCAATTTTCCAACAGATTCCGTAAGATTCATGTTGATGGTGGATTCGCCATCGATTTCCGTAATCTTATCTCCTGCCTTTATACCAGCTCTTGCCGCTGGAGTGCCCTCAATTGGAGAGATTACGGTGAGAACGCCGTCTCTTAAACCGATTACCATACCTAGTCCGCCAAATTTGCCTGTAGTGCCGACCTTAAATTCATTAAATTCCTTCGGCGGCAGGATAATGGAATGCGGGTCTAGTTGTGTGAGCATGCCGTTGATTGCTGTGTATTCGACGTCATTGACTGTAAGGGTCTCGTTTTGTTGGCGGTTCGTGTTGATAAACGTAAGGGTATTCTTGAGGGTTTCAACCATGTCCTTAGGGCGGCGGACCTCAGAGAGATCAAAAGTTTTTGATACATCATCCACCGTTATTATTTCGGTAGTGGTATTTTCTGTAAAGGCAGTTAATACTTCGGGGATAATCCTTTCCTCCCACGAAAGCGCCTCTTTGAGCATTTCTACGGGTTTGATGCGTTCGGGATCGACATAGAGTCTGTTGACGTAGGAAATTACAATTCCTGGCAGTCGGAACTTGTAAGCGGAATCTTCTTTTTCCGTGCGCTTTTCAAAACGAGATTCCAAACCAAAGGTTTTATTCGGGGCAATGAAGAGAGAGGTAACAGAAAATAAGGATAGGAATGTGATCGATAAATATTTAGATATAAATTTTGATTTCATGCGTATTCCTTTTGGATAACAAAGCAAGATTTTTTCACGTGCCACTTGCCACAACAAAAAATTGGTTATTTAATATTTCAAAGCGGTTTAGAATTTTTCTCACATTTTGTAAGTATAAAAAGATAAGAAATAATTATCAAGGAAATACTCGTTAACTCTTCTGTACCTTGCCGGGGATAATCTTCCCCATGATGACTGCCATATTTGCCCCTGTAGCAGTGGGGACATTATTGGGGTTTCCTGAAATTGTTTCGTTGGCCAGGATGGCAAAGGCGAGGGCTTCTTTGGCGCTTGGTGAGACACCAAAATTGTTGATGGAATGTATCTTAACTGAGAGGGTGAGATATTGGGAAAGAAATTGTATAATGGTGTTATTATAGCTTCCGCCCCCTGAAAGTATTATTTCAGACAAGCGATGTTTGGGGAAAATCCAATTTTTATAGCTATCTGCGATGGTATGTGCCGTAAAGGCCGTGACTGTTGTAAGGAGATCGAGATCTTTGATCCCAGAACTAATAGCATCTTTATAAAGGTTATCTGCA
>JAGWZR010000013.1 GCA_018968795.1 Planctomycetota bacterium
TGCTACGTGCCCTGATAAATCATACCATGCGGGATAAAATATATACATATCTAAAGTCACAAAAGGTTGGCGTCGCCAGTAATGAACTTGTTGAGCAGGTATTTAAAATTAAAGGAGCCTCACCAAATATAAGCGAAAAGCTGGTACAAACTGCCCTTGATGGGGATCGCAGGTTTGCTGTAGACGAACGCCGACAGTGGAGGATTATTGAGAACGGAGGTATTCCCCTCTCAGAGGCAGAGTTTGTTTTTCTGAGTCTTTTAACGATAAATACCGTTGAAAGACCCAAGGCACTTATCGAAATTAGCGCACAAAAATTAAGAGGCAATAAAATAATAGACAGTTTTCACACCTTCATAAATCTCGGCTCATTCGAAGTATCAACAATTCCCTTGCCTCCGGATTTGGCGCAAGAAATTAAAGGAGGAGTTCGTGTAGAAAATGCCGTACATTCTTTGTTTAACTTTTTCGGAGAAGCCGTCTTGGTTGGTTATGACATTCGAGCCTCCATTAATCAACTGAACTTGATTTTGAATAAATTGAATGAAACTATTGAAAATCCATCTTTATGTTTGAAATATTTAACAAAAAAACTTATTCCAAACCTCAATCCAAAATCACTTGATGACGTAGTATCCTTTTTTAAACTTCCCATAATGGATGTTCGACGCACGGAAAAGGAGGTTTGTGCAATCGCCGATATTTTTTCCAAGTATCATGAACTATTAAAAAAACAGGGATTCAACATGCTGGAAGAAGCATTAGAGTTTCAGTATCCAAATATCGAATATGTCGACTTTAGTAAATATGCATTTGATAAGAGTTTTTTGCGGGCAATTCCCCAGAAACCGGGTGTTTACAGGATAATTAATAAAGGAGGCGAGGTTATTTATGTAGGAAAGGCAAAAAATCTAAAGGTTCGAATTGGTTCCTATTTTTGGAATACGGCAGATCGATTACAAAAGATAGCCGATTTATTGAGTAATGTTTACACCATTGAATATGAGGTAGTCGGTTCCGAACTTGCCGCGATGCTATTGGAATACAGGCTAATCAAACAATATCAGCCAAAAATAAATCAACAATTCGAAGTGCATGAAAGAGCAGCTACGTATGGGAACCTAAAAAATTTTATATTACTATCGTCTTCTTTGAATGAAGAGAGCGTTGAATTGTTTTTTGTGAAAGAGGAATTACCAATACAGCGATATGAAGTTCTAAAAAATGCCATGAACTTGTCAGGGATCGAAAGAATTATTGCTGAAATGTATTCTGAAAACATTCAACATTCCATCGCATTTTCTGATGTAGAAGCAGGTGAAATAGACATTGTGTTGAGTTGGGTAGATACGAACAAAGATCATATAAATTACATCAATATGGATACTGTTTGTGACAAAGAGGCATGCTTAAAACTTGTGAAGGATTATATTCGGGATGAAGAAACATTGCAAAAGAAACATTTCCGCTTATTATAAAATTTTACAAATGAAAACCTCATGTTGGTCTTCGGAGCGGGATAAAATTTAAACTTTCATAGTAATTGTCATTTTAACTCAAACTCCATTCTGGTTGGAGTTCCCACCTTGACCTCTGCCTGCTGGTCACCCGCTTTAAGCCGTTCACTCCACAGCTTTACGCTGTACTTTCCTTCTGGCACATTCGCGATAGAAAAACTTCCGTCGTGATTAACACTTGCAAAATATGGATTTTGCAAGACCAGGACATAAGCTAACATATCTACGTGCACATTACACCGAATTGAGGCAACGCCTAATTTGTTAAACGTGAATGCCCTTGTTTCACCTTTAAGCCACGTCCCTAAATTCATATTATCAGCTACAGCGTCTGGAGAGTAGACATTGTGTTGAATTATATCGCTGTTAAGAAAATCGACAGTCGTCCCTTTTAGCAAGGGAAGTACGTGTGGAATAAAGGTCATATTTTTTTGGTCTATAACTGCATGCTCTTTTGCGGGTTCAAATGTGTTTGGTACATTTTCGATATACACAATAGTATCCTTTAGATACTTGGGTTTTTTTGCCTTAACAACCCCGCTTATAGTGCCCGATTTATTTTCTCCGGTCCATGCATGAGGACTAATCAGTACGGAGAAAGTTGTAAAAAATAAGATACTTAATATTTTTATGTTGCCCCGCCTATTTTTAGTAGACATATGTGCCGAATCTCCTTTTTGAAGATAGTAGTGATAACTTAGCCATAGTTATCGTGTTCCGATGCCGTACAGCGCTGAGGGAGTAAATTAATTGAATTTTTAAAGCAGTGATAAAATTAAAATTTCTTCATCCAATAGGCGCCTTGAATACATCGGGAACAGTTTTTCATTAATTCAGGGCTGTATAGATTTTAACTTTTTGTATAAATCAAATTCTGATTCTGATTCGACACTCATATCTTTTTCTTTATAGAGAAAACCCAAACATTTATGTACTTCAACATCGTCCACATTGATATCCAATACTTTCTTGTAGGCATCTATGGCTTCATCCAGCTTGCCAATCTTTTGATAGATTAGTCCAAGGTTGTAATAGGCATTTACAAGTTTGGGATCAATTTCTACTGCCTTTTCCCATTGAGAGAGGGCGGTGGTATACATATTTTTTTTTGCATAGGCATTACCTAGTTTATAATATACCTCTGCGTGATCAGGGCACGTTTTTATAATATTTTCCCAGCTTTGTATAGCCTTGTCGGTTAAACCTTTTATATCATAGGTATCCGCAAGATTTGCGAGGGCATCGTAATCATTTGGATTGATTTCAACGACCTTATTCCACATAAAAATGGCCTTATCCAAGTTCCCTTGATTGTAATATGCCACCCCTAAATTAAAGTATGCATTTGTGTTTTTGGGGTTTAACACAATGGTTTTATTCCATGCATCAATAGATTTGTCATGCCGTCCTTTAGCAGCGCTAAGTTCACCATAATTATAATACGCCTGGGCGTAGTTGGGGTTAGTATTGAAAGCCTTTTTATATTCAAATAAGGCTTCTTCCAACATATCTTTTTCGGCATAAGCTTCTCCAAGCTTAAAGTGCGCCTCAGCAATTTTAGGGTTGAGTTTAATCGCCCGCTCTAACGAAACCATGGCGTCTTGAGAATTGCCTGCATCGCTGTATATTAGTCCAAGGTTGTAGTTTGCTTCTGCAGAATTTGGCTCTAACTCCAGCACTCTTTTAAAAGCATCTGTAGCTTCTTTGGGGTTGCCATTTGCATAAAGGACAATTCCCAAGTTATTGAAAGCATCGGAATAGTTTTTGTCCAATTGAATGGCGAGTTTGTGTTCATTCATTGAGTTTTCAATATCGCCCTGTTCAAAATACAATACGCCGAGATAATTGTGCGCCTCAGCATCTTTAGGATTCAATTCAATTGTTTGTTTAAGTTCGTCCATGGCTTTACTCATGGATTTCTTTTTGTAATATGCCAACCCTAACATGAAATGTGCATCGGCATCTTTGGGGTCGAGTTTGATTGACCTTTCTAAGTAGGTAACGCACTCGTCAAGCTTGTTTTCTCCATAGTATAGGAGAGCCAAATTATAATTTATATTTGATGCGGAGTGGTTCAGTTCGAGACTTTCCTTAAACGCTGTTAATGCCTCAGCGAACGCATTCTTCTTTTTGTACGCTAGACCAAGGTCATTGTAAGCGTCTGCTTTTTCCGATGCTTGGTTGGGCTTATAGTAAGATATGGCTGCAAGTAACTCAACAACAGCCTCATCAAATTTATTATTTTCATAATAAGCCTTCCCTAGATAGTGGTGCAGTTCACCATCTTTTTTTATTCCTTCGGAAGCAAGCTTCAATTCGTCCAATGCCTCTTCGGTAATTCCTTTTTTAAAGTATGAGATGCCAAGAGTCCTGTGTTGTTCGGGCGTGGTTGGATCAATGAGCTTGTCTGTGATTGAGCTTAGATAGCCCTGTTTTTCTTTTTTTTCTACTTTGGCATAATTAGGGGTTCTGCATCCTATAGGAACGATTACGAGTAATAGAAATATCCAGAATTGCTTTCTTATATCCACGTTATTTAGGGCACTTAATTTGGGTGTAGGTAATGGAGATTATTGAAAATTTAAATTTATCAAAACAGCATTACAATGTTAAATAGTTATTTCTAGGCCATTTTACAGGTGTTTCGATGTCTTTTAATTTCCTTTGATTCTACCACTATTTTCAAGACCTTCAAGGGAATTCGGACATTGTTTGCTTTGATGTACTTGTATATGTTTTTATGATTAGATACGACATAAGCACGACATAAATTAGGGGAGTAGTGGCTTCTGTGTGGAATGAATATCTATTATATACCTTCAAATGTTTGGAAAATTACAAAAGGGGAAAGTTATCTATAAGCTTGCTGATTTATGGGGGGGGGAAGACGGTTATTAAATATCCCCTTCCCACAGCTTCCGAAACCAACGATATATCCGCTTAGCACTTAATCCAAGCAGAAATCCAATGATAAATAAAGCAATATCATGATACATGACGTCCTCCGTATCTTATTAATATCCATAACGAATTTATCTTTGTTGATTTTGCTGTTCCATTTGTAATTGTTGTATCTATTACTGCATTTCTTGTCGTTGTTTTTGTTAGCCAAGTTATACCATAAAAACTGAATTTCACCAATTAGAAATTTTAATTTATCAATTTCATTTCTCAGGTGTTCCGGGCATATTTACTTAGAGATTTTGGCAGTTACTTTTGATTCTGTAGGGATGGTAAAGACTGTAGAATAAAATGTATTTGCTATTATAACCTTATGTGTTATACTACCGTATAATATTATTTGCGTTATTATAAAGACTGTAAAAGAAGCTGTGATTAAATCTTTCATAGATAAAGACAAGGAAAAGCTGTATTTAACAGGTAAAAGTAAAAGATTTGATATTGCGGTTTGTGAAGCTGGATTACGCAAATTGGATTATTTGAATGCAGCGCATAGCTTGAATGATTTAAAAATACCACAGGGAAATAGACTGGAATCTTTAAAAGGAGATCGTAAGGGAAAGTATAGCATAAGGATTAATGATCAGTATAGAATAGTATTTAGACTTGAAGGTGCGGACGCTTATGATGTTGAAATTACGATTATCATTAAAAGAGAGGCACGATGTGGTTGATTTAATAAGGAAGCCAACACATCCAGGAGAGATTTTAAAGAAGGAGTTTATAGAACCTCTTGGACTCACACAATCGCAATTGGCAAAAGAGCTAAATACCACGTTTAGAACTATAAACGAAATTGTGAACAAGAAAAGGAATATTAGCCCTGAAATGGCTATAAGGCTGTCAAGGTGTTTTGGGACATCCGAGGAACTTTGGTTGAATCTGCAAAACCAACATGACCTTTATATGGTAAAAGAGAAAAAACAGGATGTTCTAAGAGACATAAGACCATTAAAAAACAAAACTGTTAGGCATAAGGGAAATAGCACATGAGAATTAATCATCTGTGAAATTTAACATAGAATAGAGGGTAAGAGTGAGGAAATATTTGATGTTTCTAGGAATTGGAATTGCGTGTATGTCGATTGTGTATTTGTATGGTTTTCGAGTGTTTTTATATCAGTAAGGGAGAGGTGTAAAGTGAAAAAAGTTAATTTTTTATTTTTAATTCCTTTTATAGGATGTTTACTTATTCCGCCTACTTCAGTGTTTGCACGGAAGCATCATGCATGCAGACATCGCCATTCATCAGGTCTACGGCCAACACATACACAAGGAGCAAAACACGACAGACACAAACATATTAAACAAGATACTTCAGATGTGCCGGAGAATGCGCAGGGGCAAGCTAAAGAGGAATCAAAAGACTAATGAGTAGCCTGTGTCGCCTCTCAGTTTAAGGGTTTTCAAGGTGGTTATTTTTCTAAAAATCCGCTTGATTAAAACTATTTGAATCTGCTTTAGACAGCATGGGTTTACCCGCTTTCAAAATTGGATTTTAAAATTTGGAATAGAACAATACTTATGGCCGATAATATAATTATTTTCGATACCACACTGCGTGATGGAGAGCAATCGCCGGGAGCCGGTCTGGATATCAACGAGAAAGTGCAGATCGCCAGGCAATTGACTTTATTGAATGTGGATGTTATTGAGGCAGGATTCCCCGTTTCATCACCAGGTGACTTTGAATCGGTCAGGAGGATTGCGCAGGAAATTCGCGGTGTTTCTGTAGCAGGCCTTGCCCGTGCAGTTGAAAAGGACGTTGATAGCGCGGCAAAGGCACTTGAAAAAGCTGAAAGGCCTCGAATTCATGTTTTTCTAGCCACCTCAGAAATACATAGAAAATACAAATTACTCAAGGCGAAGGAAGAAATTATTAATTTGGCGGTTAAGGGGGTAAAGCATGCTCTTAAATATGTGAGCGATGTAGAATTTTCAACTGAAGACGCTTCACGAACAGAACTCGATTTCCTTATTCAGGTTGTTGAGGCGGTTATTGATGCTGGCGCAAAGACTGTTAATATTCCCGATACTGTAGGTTATGCGATACCCGACCAATATGCCTCTATTATTCGTGGATTAAAAGAAAATGTGAAAAATATCCATAAGGCTGTGATCAGTGTGCATTGTCACAACGACCTTGGACTTGCCGTGGCAAACTCCTTAGCCGCCGTAAAAGCTGGAGCACAACAGGTCGAGTGTACCATTAACGGTATTGGTGAACGCGCAGGAAATGCGGCATTGGAAGAGATTGTTATGTCAATTAAAACGCGGCATGACTTTTACCACTGTTCAACAAGAGTTGTTACAAAAGAACTTATTGCCACAAGTAGACTGGTAAGCGCTCTGACGGGATTACGCGTCCAGAGAAATAAAGCAATTGTCGGCGAGAATGCGTTTGCACATCAATCTGGAGTACATCAGGATGGCATTCTCAAGGAACGCACGACTTACGAGATTGTAAAACCAGAAGATGTTGGACTTCAGAAAACCAAGCTGGTGCTCGGTAAGTTATCCGGGCGGCATGCCTTTAAAGAACGAATTAAAGAGTTAGGATACGAACTCTCTGAAAAAGAATTTGAACGGGCTTTTGAGGAATTCAAGCACATTGCCGACAAAAAGAAAGAAATCTTTGATGAGGATATTGAGGCCATTATCGGTATTGAAAAAATGGAAATTCCTGGCATTTTCCAGCTCGAAAGCCTGAGTATTACCTGCGGGCCTAATGCCGTACCAACCGCGGGGGTACGTCTCAGATTGCAGGACGATCGGGTGGTGGATAATGTTACGACTGGTGACGGCCCCATCGACGCACTTTTTAAGGCCATTGATCTATCAACGGGAATTTCCGGCAAGTTGCAAGATTACAACATCCACGCTGTCACAAGTGGGAAAGATGCTATGGGTGAGGTCGATTTGAATATCGATGTGGATGGCAAGATCATTAGGGGGCGCGCGGTGAGTACTGATATCATTGAGGCCAGCGCAAAGGCTTACTTAAATGCCATCAATAAGGTGGCTGCAAGTAAACTAAACTATACACTTCCGCACTGAAATCAATTTCCATTAAGATTCCGTTTAGCACATTTCTCAGATAACCATATGATTTGTATACCCATTATTGCAAACAACCTTGAAGACGCCCTTAAGGATATGGAAGAGGCGTCAAAGTTTGCAGATATAGTAGAATTACGCCTCGATTATATTAAAAACCCCGACTTGAAACTGCTATTGGAAAGGCGTACCAAGCCTGTAATTGTTACCAATAGACCTGTGCGGGAAGGTGGTAAGTTTAGCGGAGGCGAAGAAGAACGGATTGCATCGCTAAAACTTGCCGTTCAGTTACACGCTGATTTTGTTGATATAGAACACGACAGTGTTCAACATATAAGTAGGGGCATGGCGCTCCGTGGCCCTACCAGCAAAACAAAGATAATTGTATCCTACCATAATTTCCGTGAAACACCCAGTTACCTAACAGACATTTACCAGAGGCTTAGACAAAGCGGTGCTGATATTGTAAAAATTGTCACCTACGCCACTAATATTACAGATAATATAAGGATATACGAGTTACTTCAACATGCTCAGTCGCCGTTAATCTCATTTTGCATGGGTGAGTACGGCGCTATCAGCCGTATTTTATATAAAAGATTTGGCAGCTATTTGACCTTTGCATCACTTCAGTCAGGGAGAGAATCAGCTCCAGGACAGATTAGTATTCAAGAACTATTAAATACCTATCAGATTAGGAGGCAGGATAATCACACTTCAATCTATGGGTTGATAGGGAATCCTGTTTCTCATAGTATCAGTCCAATTATTCACAATACACTTTTTAAGAAAATGAATTTCAACAGTATTTACGTCCCTTTCAAGGTAGATAATATTAATGATTTTATGAGAGAGTTCGGAGGATTGGATGTTAAAGGTTACAGCGTGACAATTCCCCATAAGGAATCTGTAATAAGCTGCCTTGATGCGATAGACCCAATCGCAAAAAAGATTGGGGCGGTAAATACCATTGTGAACAGGGATGGGCAGATGGTCGGTTTTAATACGGACTGTGAGGCAGCCATCAAAACGCTGGAAGGTGTAAATCAAGTATCTGTAAAAGACACAAAGGATGAATATTTAAAAGGGAAAAAAGTTGTTTTGCTAGGTGCAGGGGGAGCTGCTCGTGCGATTGCCTTTGGTTTAAAGGAATGTGGGGCGCAGATAACAATTATTAACAGAAATTACGAACGGGCACAATCGCTTGCCAGCGATGTCGGCTGCCTTTTCAGAAAATTCAACGATCTAGAGGCAATTGAGGCGGATATATTGGTTAATGCTACCCCTGTGGGTATGTTTCCCGCAGTGAATGAAACGCCAATCCTAAAAAACAAACTAAAACCTCCCATGGTCGTCTTTGATACTATTTACAATCCTATAGAAACAAAATTGTTACGTGATGCCAAGTCTCAAGGTTGTAAGATTGTGGGCGGTTTGCTGATGTTTGTTCGTCAAGCGGCGGCACAATTTAAATTGTGGACAGGCCAAATGCCATCACTTGAAATGATCGAAAGGATTGCTTATAAAAAGTTAGTGGGAGAGTGATAGAAATCACTTTGTTAGATTGAATATCATCTTGATTGGTTTTCGCGGCACTGGCAAAACAGCCGTAGGCAGAATCCTTGCTCAGCGACTGGGCAAGAAATTTATCGATGCCGATGAATACTTAGAACAAAAAAAAGGAAGAACCATCAAGGACATCTTTGCAGGGGGCGGGGAGAAATTGTTTCGGGAGATTGAATCAAAGATCATTGCTGAGTTGTGTCTTTTGGACAATAAAATCATAGCCACGGGCGGAGGCGCAATACTTCGAGAGGAAAATGTAAGAAGACTCAAGAAAAATGGAATCATAATTCTGTTGGAGACGGATGTTGATACAATATACAAGCGGATTTGCGGAGATAAGCAGACGTTACAAAGAAGGCCAAATCTTACGAATCGGGGTGAATACCAGGAAATTGAATATCTTTTAGAATGTAGAAAACCGCTTTACGATAAGACGGCAGATTTTATATTGAACACAACCAATATATCCATAAACGACGCTGCAAACAAAATAATAACCTTTATTCGCAATCATGTAATGGATTTAAAAAAATAGTAATTCGGGATTTTTTGATTAAACCCACTCCCAAACCATACTTTGATGAGCAAAAAAACTTTTAAACTCTAAATAGTACAAACCTCCCGCTGTGATGCTTACAACATCACCGTCTTGAGTTATTGATCTCTTTTACTATCTTCAAGATTAATTTTTCGTAAGCTTGAAGGATCTTTTCCTGCTCTTTTTTTTCATAAGATTTTAGTGATTTGTTTTCTATTTCCTCTATAATGTCGCTGATTTTCTTTATAAGCGGCAAAGCAGTCCTTGTGTCCTCAGTGGATACTGTTTTAACGTCTGATTTTAATTGTTCTTTTGGGGATTTTTTGGCAGCAGGTTTTTGACTTGATACAGATTTCTTTGAAGACAGGTTATCGCTGGATGTGTTTTTTTCTTCACTCATATTTTCACTCCTGATATGTTAAATTGATAAAGTGAAATAATAATTTTTAAAGCGCTTCATTTTCTTCTAAAGAATCCTGTATTTGTTGTGTGGTATCTAATATGTCTTCGTTTGTATTCTCAATTTCACAAATATTATCTTCCATTGCTTCGACGCTTGATTTTAAAAATTCAAGGTTCTTTTCGATAGTTTTTACTCTCTTTGTCACATCTTCAATTCCCTTACTTTTAGACTCTTTTATCCAGGATTCTAGCCTTTTTCCTAGATCAATAAAATTCTTTAGCATAGACTCCATTTGTCTTTTGTTTGCCTCTAAGGTTTTTTCTGAAGAATTTGGTGTCTTTCCCAGAATTTCCATGCGTTTTTCAAAAGCATCCAGTTTTTTTGCAATGGTATCAAGAGACTTAGTCGTAGAAGAAACCCCTGTCATCAGTACCTTGAATTGCTTGTCAAAATCTTTTAATTTTTTATCTATCGTTGCGAGGGACTCTGTTGGATCGGTTATTTTTTTTGGATTTGATTTTTTCATATTTTTCTCTAAAAGGTTATTATAAATTTTATGACTTGAAAGGTCTCGGCCTTTCTTTGAAAAGACGTTAATTAATTCACACCATTATTTTGACTACGTTTAGGGATTACCTTGGTATTAAAGAGTATACGAAAGTTCCGTTTGACCTGATGATGAATAATATATACAGATATTTTAATCAAAATCAACAATATTTTTAAGGCAACCACCTTTTAAGTAATGCATTTTGCAGAAATTATAGGATATTGAGTAAAAAAAATAAATAAGGAAAGGTGAAAGGTCAGTTACTATTCAAGGCTTGCTAAAAGCATGTCCCCGCCGTTTCTTTTAACGTTTTAAGAAAAGGAAGCTTTCGTGATGGATTAAAAATTTAGGGTAATCTGTCAGGCGAGTAATAGCATTCAGATGTTGATTCATTTCTCTTTGTCCGATTTGTATATCAGATTAAACAATTTATTTGCCAAGCCTGTATCCAAGTTTTTGAGAATTTTGTATTCTTCCAAAGCGGAACCCTTATCTGCAAATATTGAGAAATAAGTCACTCCCAGAATATAGTGCGCCGCAGCATAATTCGGGTCAATGCGGATTGCTAATTTGAATGTTTCGATTGCCTTCGTGTAATGACCAATGCTGCCATAAGCCGTGCCCAGTTTACAGTACGCTTCGGTAAGACCAGGATTGAAGCGAATAGCCAGATTGAAGGCCTCGATTGCTTCTGTGTAGCGACCGAGCTTGCCGTAAGTTACTCCGAGAGTGTAGTGCGCCTTGGCAAAATCAGGTTTATTGCGGATCGCCTCCTTAAAAATTTTGATTGCTTCCGCATAATGACCAAGGTCGCTATAAAGCACGCCTAGGTTGTAATACGCCTCAGCACAATTACGGTCGATACGGATTTCCTGTTTGAAAGCCTCGATTGCTTCCGTGTAGCGCCCAAGATTTGTGTAAGCAACGCCCATGCTATGGTATGCATCGGCATTATCAGGCTTAATGCGAATTGCCTGTTTGTATGCTTCGATTGCTTCTGTGTAGCGGCCGAGGTTAGCCTTGCAGTAACCGATTTGAAAACTGGCAGCAGCATGGTTAGAATTTTTCCTGACCGCTTCTTCAAAATAGCCAAGGGCATTTTCATAGTCTCCCGAGAAAAGGAACCTCAGCCCTTTAGAGTAAAGTCCTTCCGAAGAAGAAAACCATTCGCTCGTTCTTCCTTCTATCCACTCAGCAAAGGTCTTATTATTGTCTGGTATAAGTTTTGTTATTCTCTTGCTGTGAATGGTAAAATTCAGATCGTGGCCTTCCGTAATTTGAAAAGTTACCAGCCCGACGATCTCCCCTTTCATATTAATTACAGGGCTGCCGCTGTAACCGGGAGATAAGGGTGCGGTAATCTTCATGATTTTCCCAAATGTTGGAATCTCACGAATGCCTGAGATAATGCCATCCGAAACGGTTCTCTCAAGAGCTGGACTACCGACCACAATAACCTTTTCTCCTACTTTAGACAATGAAGTACTCAATGTCAAAGGATGTACTGCCTTGGGGAGGATGTCCACTGATACTCGGATTAAATTTCCTTCCCTGTCTTCAGCCAAAGCCTTGGTAATATTGTATACATTCCCATCAGCGGTTTTCACCTGGGCGCTGGCGCAACCATCAAACACATGAATATTGGTGATTACATTACCGTCTTTACCAATAAAAAAGCCGCTCCCCTGACCGAGGACTTCACCCTTTTTATCATATGTCACGATGTCCACTACGGATGACTGGATTTTTTTGATAACCGTTGGCAGATTTTCCTGTGCTATCCCGGAGAAGGAAATTGCAAAACACGAGAAGAAAAGTATCCATATCATCAAAAAGAAACGATGTGTAGTCATATTCCCAATTTCAATGCAGAATTTTTTGCAATTGATTTGCCTTTCCTCCGCCATGGTTATATTAGGTGCGAGACTGAAATGTACTTGCTGTGTGATCGGAATGAATTTCTTTTCCTAAAGCATTTTACAACTCTTGAAGAATTCCATCAGAATTGGGAAGGCTACCGTGATTGTCTTTTGAATGCCCACTGTAGCCTGGAGGGGATTTGATATCTACAATCAACTGAGGATAATATTGAGAGGTAATTTGATTCCTCCAGAATTCTCGTTAGCGAAAATTACAACAACAATCCATAAACAATATAAACCCTTTTAATAGACAAGGGAAGTTAATTATTTATAGCTTAACTTCCTTTTTGCTGTCAAGATATTTTTAATACGTTATTGATGAGGAATTTTGACTTGTTTTTTTAGGGAAATTGTGTGAAAAAAATGTTCCACAGAAATGCCAAAAGAATTAAAAAAAGTTTGTTTTAAGTTACTCAGAGATTTATAATTTGTGTAGTTTGATGTTTTGGAATTTTAATGTTGCAGTTTCCGAAATAAATTTCGAATGACAGGGTAAACTACTATTGTTGTATTAGACTTTTAACGTGCAATCACCAAAGATTTTTATTTAAGTGGAGATAGATCATCGAACACATCCATAGCGTAGATTATTATACCATTGAAGATGAGCATGGTCATAAACGTGAGTTCAGGGCGCATGAACGGAAGAGGCTGATCTTAACAAGTGTTATAACAATTGTTTTCTTTATCGTTGAGGTAGTTGGTGGAATTATTACAAATAGCCTTGCCTTGATCAGCGATGCGGGTCACATGCTTACCCACTTATTTGCGCTTTTGGTGAGCCTGTTTGCATTATTCTTTGCCGCAAAACCCCCCACTGAAAAAAAGACCTACGGCTTCTATCGTCTGGAGATATTAGCAGCCTTGTTTAATGGCGTAACCCTTTTTATGATTACCGTGTGGATATTTTACGAGGCTTACCAGCGTTTTATGCATCCAGCGACAATCTCTAGCGGCAAAATGTTTATTGTGGCATTCGTAGGTCTGATTGCCAATGTAGTCTGTGCTTTTATTCTAAAAGGGAATAAGCATGACCATGGACACAGCTTAAATGTCAGGGCAGCATTTTTGCATATGTTGGGAGATACTCTTTCTTCGGTGGGCGTCATCATCGGGGCTATTATCATTTATTATACCAACTGGTTTATCGTTGATCCCATCGTCAGTGTTATGCTATGTATCCTCATCCTGGTGTGGTCTTATAAATTAGTAATGGAATCCGCAGACATTTTGCTGGAGGCAACGCCGAAGGGGATAAATATTGACGAAGTTATTGCTAGCCTTAAACAGATTCCTGGGATTGATAACGCGCATGACATTCATATATGGACAATCACCTCCGGTATGTACGCCATGAGTGGCCATATAGATACAAAAGATATGATGATAAGTGAGACAGCCAAACTTTCCAAGGAAATCAATCGTATTCTCGGTGAAAAATTTAAGATTGGGCATGCGGTGATTCAGTTTGGATGTGAGTGCAAAATCAATAATACAAGCCATACTCACCAGTGATCCTTAAAAACTAAGCGCATTGAATCAAGTGGTACCGTCTGCAGGAAAATGGTTTTTTCGTGGGTGCTTTTGTAAATCTTCATTTTGAGGAAAAGGACCTCTTGTCCTTGATAATGCAAAGTACACGGGCTGTTTGAGGTGAAGCTTGTTTAGAACCGATGAGGGTTGGAAATATTTTTGATACTTTTATAAGGAAAGGCGTTTGAGTAATAAGGAGTTGGTTACTACCGACACAGAAGAAAAGGCCATGGCCAATCCTGCATACTCAGGTTTGAGGCTTATACCAAAGAATGGGTACAGTGCCCCGGCTGCAATTGGAATCCCAATAACGTTATAAAAAAATGCCCAGAACAGATTTTGCTTGACCTTGGACAATGTCTTCCGTCCCAATTGAATAACCTTTATGACATACATCATATCGCTTTTTATTAAAATAATATCACCTGTTTCCTTTGCGATGTCTGTCCCTGCGCCGATAGCGATGCCTACATCGGCTTGTGCTAATGCAGGGGCATCATTAATCCCGTCGCCGATCATCCCAACCGTTTTACCGTGCTTCTGAAAATCCTTTATAATTTCTCTTTTTTCTGCAGGTAGTACCCTGGCGCGGTATTCCTCGATATCAACCCCTGATGCTACAGACTTTGCTACCTCTTCACTATCGCCAGTCATCATGACGACATGGATATTCATATGTTTCAACTGTGTTACAACGTTACGCGCATTTTGTTTTATTTTATCCATAAGACCCAAGACTCCAATACATGAACGGTCATAAGCTGCATACATAAGAGACCTCCCGTGCAGTTCCAGTTTCTCGATCTTATTCTCTATCTCATCAAGTTTAATTCCGTGTGAGGCCATAAGCCTTTCGTTCCCAACCCGCAAATCCTTATTTTTGTAACGACAAATGATACCGGTTCCTGTTGCTTCATGAAAATTTTCAACCATATCCCACGTCATGCCTCTTCTTTTTGCTTCATCCACCACCGATTGAGCGAGGGGGTGATTCGAAAAAGCACATCCTGCTGCTGCAAGGGTAATCAAATCAGATTCATTGGCAGTTCCGGAAGGAATAATGTCCGTTACCTCAAAATGTCCCTCGGTAATTGTTCCCGTCTTGTCTAAGACTATGACATCTAGCTGTGCAATTTTCTCCAGGGCGCTGGCACGTTTGATGAGGATGGAGTGGTCAAGACCGATACCGCTACCGACCATAATT
Source organism: Planctomycetota bacterium (assembly GCA_018968795.1). Classification (GTDB taxonomy): domain Bacteria; phylum Planctomycetota; class Brocadiia; order Brocadiales; family Brocadiaceae; genus REEB58. Next base: position 15,252 of record JAGWZR010000013.1, read on the forward strand.
GCCGTTGGGGTTGCAAGACCCATGGCACAGGGACATGCAATCACCAGCACTGCAACTGACATCTTTAATGACCACACAAACTGTTGCTCGCCACCAAGATTATAAAACAGAAAATACCAGCAAACAAAGGTTAATAGAGAGATGCCGACTACCACCGGAACAAATATAGTAGACGCCTTATCTGCAAACCGCTGAATAGGTGCTTTATCC
>JAGWZR010000291.1 GCA_018968795.1 Planctomycetota bacterium
TTGAGAGTAAAAGTCGCTAAAACTGCAGGGTTTTGTATGGGTGTCCGGCGGGCAATGGACATTCTTTTGGATGCTGCAAATGGGAAAAACGACGGCAAGGTATATACGGACGGGCCTCTAATTCATAATCCCCAGGTACTCGAATACCTGGAAAAGAGAGGAATCCACATCGTTAATGGACAGACAGACCTTTCTAAGAGCACGGTCATTATAAGGGCACATGGTATTACCCCCACTCGAAGAAAAGAGATTGAAAATACGGGCGCAAAGGTCTGTGACGCTACTTGCCCCCACGTAATGAGAGTCCAATCCGTCATCAAAAAATATGCTGCGCAGGGGTATTCTACCATAATTGTCGGTGACAAGGGGCATGCAGAGGTTATTGGTTTGTTGGGTTTCGCGGAAGGCAAAGGACACGTTGTACAAGACCTAGAAGAAATTGAACACCTTCCACCAATGGAAAAAGTATGCATTGTGGCCCAAACAACTCAAGACAGACATATGTTTAAGGAGGCTATTGAAAGAATTAGAAAACGCTGTTCAAATTGCGAATCATTTGAAACTATTTGTAGTTCTACCTATAAACGACAAGAAGAAATCATCAGTCTTAGTAAATCAGTGGATGCCATGATCGTAGTCGGAGGGAGGGGAAGTGCTAATACCACTCGACTTGTTAAAATATGCGAGTCTCAAGGAACACCGACTTTCCATGTGGAAACCGATAACGAGTTGGACATCGACAAGCTTAAAGAGTACGAAACCATTGGTGTAACCGCAGGAGCTTCTACCCCAAACTGGATGATCAAAAGAGTTGTTGAAAAGGTACATTCATATAAGATCAACAAATATGGAAAACTCTTTTTGGGGTTAAAAAACGTTGCCAGTTTTTTCATTGGTAGCTGTACATACGCAGGACTAGGAGCAGCAAGTTTAGGTTACGCGAGCGCCGCACTACTCGGAATCCAGCCAAGGTTAAGTTTTTGTTTGATTGCCGCATTATTCACATTTTCCATGCAAGTCTTAAACCATTTTGCTAACAAGGAAGCCGTGGCGCTTAATGAACCAGCAAGGGCAAAATTTTACGAAAGGAAACAAACCCTTTTTGTTAGTCTTGGTATTGCTGGAGCAGTGGCATCCTTCATCTTAGGATTTATCCTGAGTAAGTCTATATTTTTCTGCATCTTTCTTGCCAGTCTCTTTGGCATTTTTTATCGGTTAGAAATAATACCAAAGAGACTGTCTCGTATCATCCGTTATAGAAGCCTTGAGCAGATACCTGGTTCAAAAGAGATTTTTTATGGCATTGCGTGGGCAGTCAGCACCGCACTAATACCTTTCCTTGGAGCGAATAAAAGTTTTATGCCACCGCTTGTGATCACCATTTCCTTTGCATTTAGCCTCGCATTTATCAGGGCGGTTGTCCTTGATATAAGAGATATTCAAGGTGACCGTATTTTGGGAAAAGAAACAATCCCTATTGCGATTGGAAAAGAACGAACAAAAACGCTCCTTTTCGCTATTACAGCATTAATTACAATTCTGCTGTCGGTAAGTCCATTTCTTGGATGGACAACAACATTAGGATATTATTTGCTGCCCTGTGTTGCCTATGCCTGCGGTTATCAATACCTCTTTCTGAGACGGATGGTATCTGAAGGATTAATGCTCGAGACTATCGCCGATTTAAATTTTATACTTGCTGGCATTATTGCTTTTATTTGGAAATCCAGTCACATTTAAACTGGCAATAAGTTCAAATTATGGAAGAAAAAAAACACGACATATTCCCTCAGTTCAAAAAAGACATTAGAAAAAGGATGTTGACGGGCTTACTGTTGATCCTCCCTATTTATGTAACTTTCTTCGTTGTGAAATTTCTCTTTGGTTTTATAGGAGGAACACTTTCGCCCATCATAATAAAATTATTACAATTTTACGGCATTGTCTTACCTAGAACCCCTGCCTACGAATTTGTTACAACGTTCCTCGGACTCATTCTTACCTTTGTATCATTATATTTTATCGGCATTTTTGCAGCTAATTTCGTTGGCAAGGCTATCATCAATTACTTTGAAAACCTTCTGACAAAAACCCCAATTGTTAGAACTATATATTCATCTGTTAAGCAGATGATTCACGCAATAGGCTTACCCGGCAAACAGGCCTTTAAGCGCGTGGTTATCATAGATTTCCCAAAAGAAGGTACAAAGTCGATTGGGTTTGTCACGGGTACCTCAGAACATAATCAAAGAAAATTCTTAAATGTGTTTATTCCAACTACACCAAATCCAACAACAGGATTTTTGGTATTTACCAGCGAAGAAGCTGTTATTGACACTAATCTCACGGTAGAAGAGGCATTTAAAACACTTCTTTCGGGAGGTGTGCTTGCGCCAAAAGAGATTACTTCCTTCTTTAACACAAAGGATGTTTAAGCTTCCCGGGATGGTTTGTCTCATGTTGCGATGTTTTTTTGGGAGTGCATGTCGGCTGGTGTCGGCGACGGACTTCAAATCCGGTCTGTCCTGCTTTCAGTAGGACAGGTGGGTTCGATTCCCACACGCTCCCGCCAATTTTTACTTTCCCTACTCATCTGCCTTATTTTTGCAACCACACTTTTTATGTAAAAAGAATACGTCTTCTTGCAAATTAGTTTAAGAAGAACTATAGGGTTTTGGCATATATAAATCAACCGTTGTAACTAAAACGATCCTTATGCAGCATGGAACAAGAATTCATATAACAGGCATGGTCCAAGGTGTAGGTTTTCGCCCTTTTATCTATAATCTTGCAAACAAATACAACCTCAAAGGCTTCTGCCTGAACGACTCCCAAGGGGTTCTCATCGAGGTGCATGGTGAGGAGGTTGATAACTTC
>JAGWZR010000292.1 GCA_018968795.1 Planctomycetota bacterium
AAAAGCATGGCCGCTACTCCCTTAACCAGAAAATAAAAGGAATTAATTTAGAAAACTATTTAAGAAAAAACTATAGAGACCTATTGCCAAATCTTTCTTTAATAAAAATTGATGCTGAAGGTTATGATAAAGAAGTATTAAAATCTATTTCAAAACTAATTGAGGAATTTAAACCTTCTATAATTGTAGAGTGCTTTTCAAAATTAACAAAACAGGAAAGATATGAACTGTTTGATATCATTGAAAATAAAGGATATATTTTGTTTTACTTCCAAGATTTTGAAGTAAATACTGGCATAAAACAAATAGCAAAAAATGACATGACTAATTGGGAGCATTTTGATATTTATGCAATTCCCCAAGAAAAATACTGTCCGGTGCGTACTACAGGCTAAAGGCAATTAAAACTGCCTTTAGCCCGAATCGTTAGCCGCATCGCAGGTAATGAAGGGGACGTTAAAATATAACTGTTCTATGTTATATCCGAGCAGTAGCTTTGTAGGTTGGATTAAGGAACGAAACCCAACGTCTTCTTGAATGTTGCGAATGGTTGGGCTTTGCTTATACTTTATCCTATCGACTAGTTGAATACGTTATCGTTAGAAAAAGGGTATAATAAATGCCATTTAATCTCTATATCACCCGACAAATTCCTGAAGATGGTATTGCTCTATTGAAGAAGTTTTGCCGAACGGTAGAGATAAATCCGTATGACAGACCGTTGATTTATGATGAGCTTCTGCGGCAGGTAAAAGGCAGGGATGCCATACTTACCATGCTTTCAGACAGGATAGATGCACGGTTAATAAATGAGGCAAAGAGTCTAAAAATTATTGCCAATTACGCTGTGGGATATGACAATATTGACGTCAAGGCTGCCACTGCAAAGGGTATTATTGTAATCAATACGCCCGGCGTTTTAACAGATAGTACGGCTGATATGGCATGGGCGTTGCTTTTTTCCATTACCCGAAGAATTATTGAGGGTGATAAACTTACCCGTGCCGGTAAGTTTGCGAGTTGGTCGCCCATGCTTTTGTTAGGAGGCGATCTTGTTGGAAAAACCCTGGGTATTATTGGCGCTGGCAGGATCGGAACGGCGATGGCGATGCGATCAAGGGGCTGGTGTATGAATGTCCTTTATACCACACGGACCAACAGAAATGCCGTGCTGGAAGAGATGCTTGGCGCTAAAAGAGTAGATTTGGAAACGTTGCTGAAAGAATCGGATTTTATTTCTATCCATACCCCTCTATCTGAAAAAACCAAACACCTGATTGGCACAAAAGAGCTTTCGATGATGAAGAGAACTGCCTATCTCATCAATACGGCACGTGGGGCAGTAATTGACGAAGCTGCACTGGCGAGTGCCTTGAGAAATAAACAGATTGCAGGCGCAGGGCTGGATGTCTACGAGGAAGAACCTAAATTGAAACCGGGTCTGGCGGAATTGGACAATGTCGTCCTTGCACCCCATCTAGGGAGCGCTACAGTGGGGACACGCACGAAAATGGCGATTATGGCAGCAGAGAATATTATTGCAGTATTAAGCAAGCAGAAGTCTAAAAACTGTGTAAATCCGGAAGTATTTGTATAACACATGAAACCGTAAACAAAACTAATCGTGGACGGTGATAGCAATAACAAATTCGAAGCACAAAACTCGAAATACGAAACAAACTCTAATGAGTGAAATTCAAAACACTAAACACTATGGTTTGGATACATTATGGCGATTAGATAAAGGTATTCAGAAATAATGGAGGTTGCAAGTTTATGTTCTACTTGTTTTTCATGACCGCAGAAACCTCATGCGTTAACGTCATTACCCGCTCGGCTTCCTCTATTGTTAATGTCCCCGTCCCACAACTTGGGGTTATGATAGACCTTTCTTTAATTAATGTTTTCGACAGCCCTTTACCGGCTAGAAATTGAATTCCTTCCTCAAGCTTTTTCACCAGGTCATTTAATGATACGCTGGTCACTTTTGAAGAAGTAGGGACAATACCCCACGCCAGGAATCCTCCCCTGTCAAGGAATGCCTTTATTTCACGCCAGTACATCAAGTACTTGTCCATAAACTCATAGGCGTCAAAACTGACGATATCTACTTTAGAATCCATAAGCATAGCCCAGTCCGTATTGCCGCAACAATGAGTTCCTGTCAGCCCACCATGAGTTTGAACCGTTTCGTAAACCTCATTAAGTGCGCTGATTGCCCTTTCCCGGCCGATATTCATAAATGCAGAACCAAAGCTCGTAAGATAGGGTTCGTCTGCAAAGATAATGACTGGTAGGCCATATTGAGATAGTTTTGTGAACTGCCAATATGCCTTCATCGATATCAGCTTGATAATTACATCAAAAAATTCCTCGCTGTATAAGGCTGTAATACCGGTAGAAAGCTTTAAAGAGCCAGCCAAGGTAATTGGACCAACTACCTGCCCTTTTACGGCCCGAAGAGATTTCTGAGGTGATTTGTTGAGTCGGTCGATCATAGCATAAAATCCGATTGCACAATCACGGCTTATCTGGAACAAGTCAGGGTTGTTTTTTAGATAGGTTTCGTAGAAACCAGCCAGTGCGCCCGATGTGTCTTCCGAGACGTCAATGCTTACGGTTTTGCCGTCTTCATGTATTTTTATGCATGGGAGTCCTTCCGTATATTGAATACACATTTCTTCTTTAGCGCTGATTTTGGGCAATTGAGGCCAACAAGGGATCTCCGGGAGTGACTTGAACATAAGCTCACAAGCCGTTCCGATGTCTGTATGGGGCAGGCTGCCAATTGCAGTGGCTGAGAAATTACCTTTGAAATTCATTGTTATATATCAACCTATCTTTTAAATTTGCAGGAAATTATT
>JAGWZR010000014.1 GCA_018968795.1 Planctomycetota bacterium
AAACTGTGAAGGGAGCTTGAGGTTAAACCTTTATATTTCAATTGCAAGCAATGAGAAATAGATAAAATGTAGAGCAATGGCAAGACCATTACGAATAGAATTAAGCAACGAAAAGAACGTAGAAATTGGGAGATATTTCAGGGTACAAAGGGGCAACGATAAACAAAAAATGGCTAGGGGCGTTTGATTGCAAGTCCCTTGCAACTAGCGAGTGAAATTAATATCAACCCTCCCTTGCAAGCATATAAAGAAATTGCTGTGCGTATCCCGCATATCTACCAAAATATTTTGCGCCAAAGGCATGCAGTTGTTGATTCGAAACCACCTGATTTTTGAAATAAAGTTTTTGAAGAATCTTCTTCATCCACGTATCGATTGGAAACGCCTCAGTAAAACCCAATGAAAACAATAGGACGCAATCGGCAACCTTGTCCCCAACTCCGGGGATATGTTTCAGCACCCTCTTGGCCTCCAAATAAGGAAGTTTTTTTAATGACATTAAAAAGGGTTCACTCACGAGATCATTAGCGGTTCTAACGTATCTTGCCCGAAAACCAGTCTTTGCCAGCAAAATTCGTTCATAGTCATTTAAGTCTCCTGGATTAGGGAATGAATACCGTTCGAATCCGTTCAATTCAATCCTTCGCCCAAAGGATTGCGATAACTTTTCAAGATTTAATTTTATCTTGGGGATATTTGCCGCTGACGAGCATATAAAAGAAATGAGGCATTCCCACGGATCTTGCCGTACGATACGCAAACCATGATATCTCTTAATAGCCGCACCGATGCGTGGATCTTTGTTTATCTGTGCCAGGATATCTGAATACGGTTCGTCGAGGCCGAAATAATGCGTTAGTAATTTCTTGTCTATACCATGAAATTCTAAATGTTCGGCGGTCTGACGGACGCTAAAGATGCGATCTCTAACCGTAATATAATACCAATCTTCTAATTGGGATACCCGAAACAGTTGTCCACATAAGAGCGTGTATTCGAGGTTAAAATCTTTTACTAATATTTTGGGCACGTTGTATATCCCTCATAGACAGCTAATTCCACGTTGAAGCACTTTTTTCAATATTGTTTCAGCATCTAACCTAGGAAATATAACAACTCATTTCCTATTCTGTCAAGCTGGAACATCGGAAAGGAATTTGTCACGAGATGGGTATTTCTTTTGATAATTTTATAAAGTTTGATATATAATTAAGCGGTTGTATTAGAAATGCTATTATTAAACAAGATCAAAATGAACGATTGAGAAATAAAAAAAACATAAACTTTATTATGGGGTAAAAAATGACTAATTTTCTAACAAACATCAATGCGTGGGTAATCTTAGGTTTTGTTGGGCAATCTATGTTTGGATCGAGATTTTTTGTACAGTGGATTGTATCTGAAAAGCGTGGGGAAAGTACTATTCCAGAAATATTCTGGTACTTGAGTATGGCAGGTAGCGCCTTATTGCTGACGTATGCGATTTACAGACGCGACCCTGTGTTTATCATGGGACAATGCTCAGGGATTTTTATCTATTCACGCAACGTTATGCTGATCTATAAAAAGAAAAGGGCACTGGCTACAGCATCAGGCGAAGGATTAGGATTACAAAAAACGACTACGGAATAATTCTATCACGGAGGAGTGCGCCATTTAGCTTAAGGAATCGGCAACTTCTTAAAATTTCCGATGCCTATCAATCACTTACGTGAAAAAATCTCTTTTAGCTTTCATCATACTTTTTACTGTCTCATCCTGTAATTACTTACAGGAACGCGCCACTCCCCACATCAAGACTCTCCACCCGCCCGGAAGAAACGAAATTACCACTGTGGCAATCTTGCCATTTAAGAATAAAACAGGGAAAAAAGGTTCAGAAGAAATCCTGCGTAAGTGTTTTTTTATCAACTTCAGCACGAAAGGTTACAATGTGCTGAGGTTAGAAGAGGTTGATGAACGTCTGCATTTAGCCGCCATCAATGCCTCCAACATCGAGAAAGAAGACGTTTATAAAGTGGGGAAAATCGTAAAGGCGGATGCCCTCATTTATGGTGTAGTTACAGAATGCTACAAGCGCTGTATTGGAGTTTATTCCCTTGCGGTGTTTGGAGCAGAGATGAAGATGATAGATGCAACGTCTACAAAAGTAATCTGGCAGGCAGATCATACAGAAAAGACTTACAGCGACTCCATACCCGTATCGCTCCTCAGTATTCCAGAAGCAGTTATAGACAGTTCGATGAATATAAGAGAAAAAGTAATTGTAGATACTGCCAACCGCCTTGCAAAAAAATTTGTTGACAGTATCCCGAGTAAAGATTTTAGTTCAACTATCAATGCCAACGTGATCAACATCAAATCCAACAACACCTCAATGGAAGTTTACTATAGGGTGCAACCCGGGGACACTCTATCGAGTATCTCAAATAAATTTTACGACGATACATCCAGAACAATGGAGATCAGTAGAGCCAACAAAGACATGTCAGACGCATCGCTAAAAGCTGGACGTGAGTTGATCATCCCTGATATGCCCATCCTTAGCAACATTGAAGAATCGCAGCAGCTAAATAGAGCCAAATACAAGAAAGCCGTCTATCGTGTCAAATGGGGAGATAGCCTTTATGAGATTGCATCAAAGATATTTCACGACGGTAAGAAATGGACGGTTATCTACGATGCCAATAAGTACGAAATAAGCAATATCAAAGACCTTCCCGTTGGACAGGTACTTATCGTACCACTAACTACACTAAAACCGGGTTCGTTTTAAAAAATTTTCCCGCTTAGGATGCATATCAGATTCTCAACGACCCTTACTGTTCTGGCATGTAAAGCAGTTGCACAATTTTGTGGAATTGTATAACTAATAGAGAATTGCGGTAAATTAGGTAGGCGTTATAAGTCCTGGTTCTTGTGTATTTGCATTTATAAGTTTATTGACAGCGTCTAGCGCCGGTTCAGTAGTATCTTGAAACTTGGCTATAGGGTTTACTATTGCGAGACCACGGTAGTACGTAACAAGCCCTTCCGCAACCTCCGTTACGATCTTATTAAATGTATTTCGCTTCTTCGCCCGCGCAAGCTTTACCTCAGGGCCTTTGTCGCCTGTAATGGGGATCCTTTCATAACTGCCAAAATCCATACGCAATATATTGATCATACCACCTTGACCCGACAATTGGTTCACGATCTCCGCTGAAGGCAGTGAAGCGATATATGCAAGAGGATATGTGTAATCTTTGTATCCATCCTTGCATACATAAAAATCACTTCCGATCTCCAGTGTCTCAAAAAAAGCCTGAACCCTTGCAAAACATTGCTTGTTTACCAATGCCTCGTCTATTTCCTTAACCTGTTTACTAGCTGTTTTCAGCCTTCCCAGGACAATGGTTGTAGCGATTGCTCTATCATGTTGATATGTTTTCACCTCAATTTGAATATAGTCCTTACTAACAAATTGCCATAAAAACAGATTGCACGTCCTTTCTCCATAATAAGCCGAGCCGGTGAATTTTATATTTACTGAAGATATTTCCAATTCCGAAAAGACAATCTCGAGGGGAAGGATAATCTTGGAAACGGTCATTGCGCCAGGAACAATATTTCCTCTTCTGTGGATGAGGTTATTATCGTTCGTCACATCAACAAAACGTTCGCCATTCTCCTTGGAAATTTTATATTCATGCTTAATCAAAAATTTATTCCAGACCAGCAGTCGACACGCGCCGTGATTCTCATTTTCCAGCGCTAAACCCGGATGTGGGGTTTGCGCCTTTGCATCCCTGAAGCAAATCTTATCGGTCAAAAAACCGCTTATACGCTTCAATGGAATCGAAAATATAAGTTCTTGCGCTGCATTCATAATAGATATTACCAATAAAAATAAATTTTCACTTAATTTTATTATGCAACTTATATTATGTCAAGGATATAAAAAAAATTTTAATCTACCAGAAAAATAAATTTAAAGGATTTTTCGCCGTATTTTCAACTCGGTCTTCTGGCATTTTTGATATCGCTTATAAAGAAATAGCCAAAATAGGACTTAAGGGGCTGATCCAGAAAAATACGAAGGCAAGGGTTCTGCTATGAAGTAAACTTAAGTCTATTTATGAAAACTTTAACCTAAGATATTAAGCAAAAGATAGTTAATGGGCCCACAAGGATTCGAACCTTGGACACGCGGATTATGAGTCCGCTGCTCTAACCAACTGAGCTATGGGCCCGCTTAATGTCAGAATTATAACACAATCTTACCTCTTTTCAATTTCATTTTCGTATTATTCTATCGAAAAAAAACTCAGTCTTTCTGTAAAAGCACATTTCCTTATTTCCGTAAAAATTAGCTTTTAAAGTGTATTTCTGCAAAAATCTTTAAGATGTGTATCAGAAAGCAACCTTGTTGAATATAAAGAAACAAATCGGTGTTCTGTGAAACGCTTAAACGATACTGCTTGCACTCTCACACTACCTTTACCACTTTCACGCGCGTGTCGTAGAACGAAACACTGCCGCCGACAGTGTCAACCATACAAGTATTCTTAAAGTAATCATCAACCCGCATTGCGGCATTGCCGTGAACGCCTCCGGCTCGACGTGCATCGGCTGGAATGAGCTCGCCATCGATGACGCAGTCGCTTGCGCTTACAGCCCAATGACCGAAGCCAAGCGCAAAACTAATCACCCCCGGACGAATTCCCTGAACAATTTTCACCTCGCCAATCATAGGAATCTTCTGCCCATTCTTTAAATCCCATACGCCTTCAAGATTCGTCGCTGAAACGATCTTCACCAGGTCGTAGTTCTTCAAACCTACACGTAAAGCATCATCCCAATTCATAAGGATAAAATTCTCCGGCATCAGATCGAGCAGCCAATAATTCCCAATAGTGCGCGACTTGGTCTGAAAGATTTCACGATGCGTTATCATAGTAAAATCAAAGCCTTCGTCATTTACCTCGCGTCCGAGAGCATCGCGTATGGGCAGATACACGGCATGTCCCGGCAAGTATTCACCCGTCATTGCACTCCTCGTGGATGCCACTTTTTCCAGGTAGATATTAGCAAGCTTACCATACTTGCATTTCATTTGATCGCCGAGCCATCCCTCATCGTAGTTCTCAAAGCGACCGCCGCGATTGAGTATGTATACGACCTTGCGCCACCACTGAGGTCCAACGATTTGCTCCCATCGCTCGGAATCAAAGACTGCTCGCGGTAAATGTCGTCTGGCATCAAAAAAAAGCTGCATCCCCTCATCGCTCTCATCGGGCACCATTTGGCTGCCATCGGATTTATCGCCAAATGCTATATTAGAAACCATCCGCAGATAGATATCTTCGGGACGCTTTAAATCCTTCCCCTGTTCAAACCCATTCGTACCAAACCCAGGGAAACCCATCTTTTCGGCTATACCTAGAAGCATGGCCTCAAGGGAGAGTGGAAGCTGCTGACCGAAAACGGCGACTGTTTCTGTTAATGGCGGCACAACTGGCTGGCGAACGGGTGAAACCTTTTGCGGAATCGAAGGATGAGTTCCGTGAAACTCCCACCTCTCCAGATACGAGAGGTCGGGGAAGATGTAGTCGGCGTACATAGAAGTCTCACCAATAGTAATATCATTAGCCACGATGAGCGGAATTTTATTTGGATCGGCAAGAATCTCAATGTTCTTGTGCCCTGCGGGAAGCGCATAAACTGGTGTGCCCATGTAAATGAAGAGCGCCTTGATTGGATAAGGATATGCATCGCCCGCTGATGGAATAATTTCTTGATAGATATCGCTTGCAAACGGATACCAGTTGCGTTTGGCTGGGTAGCCAGCAAACAGCGTCGTTTTCTCGTAGCTTATCTCGTGGCGAATGATGCTGACGCCAAAAGGCGTTATTTTAGCCGGATGCTTGCCGCAGTTGAATGGTTTTCCCGGCGTTGAACCTGTTTGATCGTAAGTGCCGCCACCGTAGATCGCACCGCCTTTCCAGTCGAAATTACCAATGAGCAGATTGAGCGTCATCACCGCGAGCACGTTGTAAAAGCCATTCGTATGCTGTGCTACTCCGCGATGAGGTTCGACTACCGCACGCTTCCCATGCGAAGTAAACTCCCTGGCAAGATCAATGATATCTTGGGAGCTTATGCCGCAGATTTGCGCCCATTCATCAATCGTTCGGCTTGCTGCCGATTCATAAACAAGCTGTAGCGCACTTTTTACGCTAATCCCCCCAATCACCGTGTCCACAAACAGATCGCCTTTGACAGTTGACTCTTCATCGTCGCACTTGAAAGTAGCCGGACGTCCATCTCTTAGCACGACAAAGCTATCGTCGTTTCCCAATCCAATTTCATTTGCGCGAAGGAATTTTAATGGCATTCCGTCTGCTTCGATCTTCACCAGCCACGAAGAGTTCGTCCACGCCGGTTCATTCTCAGTCTTAGCTGCGCCCCTGTTAGCATTTTCCAGAAATCTCCGATCGTAACGTTCATTCTCGACGATCCATCGTATCATGCCAAGGGCAAACGCAGCTTCAGTTCCCGGTTTGATTGGCACCCACCTCCAAGCCTTTGCCGCTGTCTTTGAAAAACGCGGATCGACAACCGCTATTTTCAGCCGTTCCTCAACAATACCGCCGGTTATTTTCTGAGCCTTTAGCGGCGGGCCGTAGTTAGCATCCATAGGGCTTGCCCCAATGTAGATGATGAACTCAGTGTTCGCAGTATCAGCCATCCAATACGCTTTTTTTCCACCCGTCCACTTGCCTCCCGTATATTGTTCACTCATGGCCTTGCCAGTAAAGTAAAGAGAACCCTGACAGACGGTCGTGTGGCCGTGGGCGTTGACCGACCCCAGACTGTCGCGGGTAAAACGGTTGATCATCTCTGATCGACCGCCTTTAAGCCGCCCCCACATGAAGACAAATTGATTATTCTTCGGGCCTAAGTCAGGATGTTCCGGATCAATCAACTTGTCCATCTGTGCGGCATACTTTGTTTTAAACTCCTCGACCGTAATCTTTTTGTCCCAAATTTTCTCCACGTCATCTGACATTGATTTTGCCAGTGCGGGATCACGGAGTATCCAGATGTCTTTCAATCCAGTAACATAACGATTTTCTTCGCCTGTGACCTTCGAAAACAAGTAACCGCCGTTGACGATTTCTTCAATGGCCTGCGCAAACGGAATCGTCACCCATTTACTCTCCCCACGCTTGCTCGCCCGTTTGAGCACCTCGACAATTCGATATGGATCATAATGCGTTTGAATGCCTGCTTGTCCTTTAGGGCAAATAACGCCGTCAACGGTAGACATGTCAAACGGCGAACTTTCGTAAGGCACATGCGGCCACATGGCTCGAGGCCCGTAAGGATTGCCGTCAATCTTCACCACTACGCCGTTGAGAATCTTCGTTTTGATTTCACATCCAGTATTGCATTGAAGGCAGGTGGTGTAGAGGATGTTTTCAGATTTAGCCAACTCGTACCCTTGACCCAATGCCAAATGGTCAGCTTGGGCATCATCAAGAAATCCGCCAATCCATCTTATTTCTCCTCCAATCAGCGCCGAACCGCCAAGCAACGCAGATGACTTTAACAGATCGCGCCTTGTCAGACATCGAGCGTCATCATTGTTGACAGAGTCGCTTCCCTTCGGTTTTACTGTTTCTTGTGAGCATTGACTCGAAGTTTTATCGTTCACAATCTTTCCTTGCTTCACCACCATTGCACCTCATTAACGATGGCATGCTTTACACGCCACTTGACGAACGTTAGGAATTCCATCCTCAATATAATAAATGCGTGGTTGAGTGCCGGCATTCTCGTTGATACGGATTACCTTATGCTTTGCCAGCAGTCCCGAGGCGAGGCTCCGAGGATCATTCTTACATCCAAAGTACATAGCTCCGCCAATACAGGTTGTTACACAAGATGGAAGCATACCAGCATTAATTCGGTGCAAGCAAAAATGACACTTGCGCCCACTCCCGGCAGGAGTTCCGCCACCCGCCCTTGTGTATTTTCCTTCATACTCATAGAACTCCCGCGTTTCATAGGGTTGAATTGGTACAGGTGTTCCACTCGTATAGAAATTTCCTTCATCGAAATACAGCGCAGTGTAGGGACACGCCTGGCGCGCCGCCTCAAACCCCTCGCGCGAAATGAATTTGGCGTAGTCAATCGCCACGATACCGTCAGTCCGCTTATAGATAGCGCCTGACGGCGCCGCTTTCTTACAGGGGGGATTATCACACTGCATACAATTGGTAGGCACAAAAATCTGGTTGATGTTAGGATAACTACCTGTTTCTATTTCTTGAACGGTTCGATAAAAAACGCCCGGCGGTGTTACATTCTCAGCTTTGCAAGAAACAACACATGACTTGCAGCCAATGCAACGACGCGGATCAACCACCATGATCCAGCTTCGCTCGGAAACTGGCTTGCTCAAAGCACGCTTTAAATCCTGCTGCATTCGGAGAAGCGCATTTTCGATCTCTGCTTGGGAAAGACCAGCCTTTTCAGTTACACCCTTAACATCCTTTTTTAACGATGTTGAATTGCACTGAACGATTCCAGCGGCAATCGCTGCCCCGGCAGTTCCCACTGCTAACTTCAAAAATTTCCTTCTATTGCTTTTGGCAAACCCATTCATAAACCAGTCTCACAAGTTTTTATCTCTAAATTCTCATTCTCGTATAGGGAGGTAATTATAATACTACAAGGAGTATCAAAAGCACAATAAATATGATAAGAATCGCAAGACAAATTTTCAATTGACATCATTATATCATTTTTGGCATAATGCTGCCAAAATACGATAAATCATGTTTCATCGGTGGAGTTGTTTAACGAAGAAAACGTTGGAGGAGGAGAAAGGAGGCTGTTTTAAGGTTGTTGATTTTAAAGATGATTTCTTTTTCAAGCAAATTGTTTTTTTGACATCGTTATATCATTTATGGCATATCACTAGATGGGAGAGGGATTTGAAGTGTGAGGTAAGCGGTTTTGGATCTTTGGTCTAATGGAATTTGTATAAACAGGAAACAAATAATAAAGGAGAAGAAATGCAAAATTTATTACTAAGGAAATATTTGTTATTAACGATGGTGGCTTGTGTGTTGATTTTTGACGTTGGTAGCGCCGCCAGGGCCGATACCGAGCAGGAAGGCCTAGCAGTAACATCGGACAATGGTATGATCAGGAATTGGTTCACCATGGTCTCCAAAATTCAGGCAGAACAACCGCATTGGGTAACTCCACTGGTAACCGTCACTCCGAGACTGGAACAAGAATTCCGCTACGATCAACTCTGGAAGTCGAGTGCTGGAAATCATAATCTGAATAGTTACGGAGGCGGTAAAGGTATTGAGTTAATTCCATTACAAAATACCGAGATTATCTTAGGGATTCCTCCCTACCAGACCCGTAATACGCCTAAGGGAACGGATGGATTTGCTGATGAGAGTCTTCTTTTTAAATATAGATTGCTCTCTGCGAACGAAGAGAACGGTAACTACATTCTGACGGCGTTTCTGGGCTTGACCCTTCCGACCGGTTCCGATCACAATACCGCAGATCATGTAGTGACAACACCAACCTTGGCATTTGGTAAGGGTTGGGGCAATTTCGATATCCAGGGCACGCTGGGTGTGCAAATACCGGACAACGGCTCTGCACCTAAGGGAGACGGGACACCGGTGGTATCAAATACGACGTTCCAGTACCGGATTCTCAAATACGCTTCACCGGAACTGGAGTTCAACTATACCTATTGGCCTAACGGCGAAAGGGCGCATATAAATCAACTCTACATCACGCCGGGAATCGTCCTTGGCAAGTTTCCCCTTTGGAAGCGTCTGGGCTTGACGGTAGGTGCCGGTTATCAGACAGCAGTGACCGAAAATCCCCTGTACAATCATAATGTTATCATGACAGTGCGATTACCTTTCTAGAATTCAGTGATTAAAATATGTGTATGAAAAAACTAATTTTTATCGTGTTAGCATTTTTATTAGCATTACCGTTGGCTGCTTTTGCCAATGAAATCACTTTCACAGCCGTGGCAAACGTGCAATTTACCCTGAAAGATTTAAAAGTGGAATTTACCAGGGAAACCGGAACCTGTCTCTACGCAAAGGAGTTTAACGGTTATGGTTCAATCGCGGCTTTGTTTATCAAATATCACCATATGATAAAACGGCGGGAAAGACTTTTCCGGGCGATGGATATTTCATCCAACTCCGGGTATGAACCTTTATGTTGCAGGTTATACCGGGACTGCTTTGTTTACCGCTCCCAATAAGGCTACTGCTGATTTGCCTCTTAACAGCACGGTTCAAAGGATACGGGGGGCATGATGTACACCTATATCCCACCGCAATTACCCGAACTGAAGCTCCAGGTGGAGTACATCGAAGGAACTGACAACGACTTTCATCGTCGAACCTGGTATCAGTATGTGCTCTATCGTCCTTTCTCCTGGCTACCAGCATTTGAACCAGCCTATCGTTACGAAGAGTTTACCGTTGATACTGACCGTCCCAATAGCACGCTCAGTCGCCATACGGTCGGGTTCAATTACTATTTGCATACCAATGTAAAATTTACCGCAAACTACGAAATTCGACATGATGAAAACGGCGGTGGGAATACAAATGCAAACAACAACAATTTCTTCACCACGCAGATTCAGTTTAGATTTTGATCGATTCTTATAGCAAAAATACAAAAAGCAAGAATATAGTTTGGCAATTTAATTGCAAATTGCTTTAGTGAAAAATTTCAAAAGAAACTTGACAAACAAGCCATCTATTTTTATATTGTCTACTATTATTATAGACTTTATAGACTAATCGGAAGTAAGTTCGATTTAAGCAGGTAGAAATTTTCATTTCATTTACGGTGAGGCGATGTTGGTGCTGCACTGGTATAAATGAAAAGCGAATTTTTTAGAAAAGGAGGATTTTGAAAATGATCATTAAATGGCACAAATATATTTCCCCCCTTGCAATAGTATTGTGCAATACCTGTGCAGACGGCATACTACAAAGTTCGTTTGCCCAGCAGGTTATTCAGGAAACTTCACAGACTCAGAAAATGTCTGAGGGTGAGGCGGAAGATTTGAAAAGACAGTTGAAACTGATGGAGGAATCCCTTCTAAGGCAGCAAGAGCAGATGAAGCAGATGCAGGAAGCCGCTTTGATACAACACGAACAGATACAGGCATTGAAAAACCGCATAGATACAGTTAGCGCTGAGGTGGCTGCGCCTGTTGTAACTACTCCGGTCGCAAAGGAAGAAATTAAACACGCCGTAGAAGATTATCTATCCACAGACGAGGCGCGGGGAAAAATGGGGATTGGTTGGTCCAGTGTGGCCAGCGCCACAAATGATGAACGCTCCCCCGATACCCTAAAATATGCGCTGAGTTTTAAATCGCCTGATGAGAAGTATTCGTGGAACTTTGGGGCCAGGATGCAGATGCGATACACATTTAAGGATAGGGATGAAGATGTTGGGGAATCCGATGTCCAGGATATCAATCTCCGCCGGGCAAGGGTTTACTTCGGCGGAAATATCTATAGCAAGATTTTGCATTATTATGTGGAACTAGATGCAGATAAATTTAATCCCGCCTTAAGAGATTTCTACACGTACTTTACTCCTCTTGAGGAATTAAATGTCAAGATTGGATACTTTAAGGTGCCATTTAATAGGCAAAGAATGGCTACATCTGCAAAGCTCTTACTCCAGGACAGATCGATTGCCAGCGAGGAATTCGATCAGAAGAGAGATACTGGATTGGATATTTATGGGAATCCCCTCGATGGGCATATGGAATACCATGCTGCCGTGTTTCAGGGCGCCGGTGAAAAGTTTTCTGGTATTGACAATACCAATAATAAACTCATGTATGTGCTTAGTCTGAGGTGCAATCCATTTGGGCAGTATGATTACTATGATGAAACTGACCTGAAGTATTCCGATAAGTTAGCCTTAACGATCGGGACTTCCGTTGTTTTTAATGCAAAGGTTGCAGATGCAAAACTTCAGAATACCGACACTATGGCTGGAACCGTTGACATGGGGGTAAAGTATAAGGGTTTATCATGGAACAACGAGTATTACATAAGATCTGAGAATCCTGACGTAGGCGCTACCATGGATTCTGACGGATTCTTTACTCAAGTCGGCTATTTTGTGTTACCGAAAAAACTGGAGGTCGCTGCCCGTTATTCCATGGTCGACCCTAACAAAGATGTCTCGAATGACATTCAGAAGGAATATACTGGGGGTGTAAACTATTATTTCCGGAGACATCGTTCGAAGATACAGGCAGACTTTGGCGATTTTGTGACCTCGATGGGTAGTAGTCAAGATAAAAAAGAAAAAAGGATCAGACTACAGTATCAAATTATATTTTAGGGAGATACCCCAAATCCATTTTTTTAAGGAGAGCACAAACCAAATAGTAATTGCCTTTGATTCAGAAGAGGCAACCAAAGAAAGAGAACGACCGTTATTCCAAAAGCAAGTCAAATTTCACAATAGTCTGAGTAAGATTTTATAAAACTATTTGCTATTTGGGGAACTTTTTGCTAAGTATCGAGCGTTTATCTAGCAAAAAAGAAGTTTTATGGAGATTCATAACATATGGTATATTAAGGCCAAGAGAATATTGCAGGAGAGTAAGTATGGACAAATAAGTCGAGCAGGCAATCAGAAAGTGAGAGAGTCAAAAATGAAAAATAGAACAATTCGTACCGCTGCCATTATCGTTGGTATCGCAGTCGTCATTGGAGTGACACTCCTGATCAGGACGAAACTTACCCCTGTTCATTCCAAGACGGTATCGGAAACTGCGGAACGCAAAATTTCTGTTCAGGTGATAAAACCGGTTATACAAGATCTCGATATAAAGCTTCGATATCCGGTCAATATTCAGGCAATCTACCAAGCTAATATCCTTCCGACAGCCCTTAGCGGCTATCTGACAGAAGTTAATGTTGACAAGGGGGACTATGTGGAGAAAGGTCAGCGCCTGGCATCGATTGATCCTACAGAAGAGGAGGAGAAAGTAAAGCAGGTTGAAGAGGCGTGCCGTCAAGCGGAAGCCAGTTATAAAAATACGGAACTAACCCTAAAGCGATATCAGGAGATGCGGAAAAAGGATTTTATTTCTCAGCAAGATGTCGACAATGCAGAACTTTCCTTCGAGGTCGCAAAAACTAACTGGGAGAGGGCCAAGGCAGATCTTCGCGCGCACAAAGTCCATCTGGAATATTCCACGCTGGAGGCGCCGTTCTCAGGCTATATCACTATGCGCTACTTAGACCCGGGGTCCATGGTGACGCCAACGAGTACACCGCCAATCTTGACCTTGATGAAGATTGATGAACTCAGGGTTCAGGTAAATGTTGTGGAGCAGGATATCCACTATATTCGTCTTCACCAAAAAGCAGAGTTTTCCGTCGATTCCTTCCCCGGATGGGTTTTCCAGGGCGAAGTGAGTCGTTTTGCTCATGCAGTTGACCCCCTTTCACGAACACTTTTGGTCGAGATCGATATTCACAATTCCGATCTTGACCTAAAACCGGGCATGTATGGATGTCTTAACCTGATTGTTGACAAACACCCTAAAAGTATTCTACTCCCTGCTGAGGCAATACTCTCCCAAGAGAGTGGTTCTTCGGTTTTTACGGTAGAAGATGGAAGAGTGAAGCATGTCTCTATCACCACGGGATATGATGACGGTAATTTTTTGGAGGTAACCCAGGGGCTAACTGGTAATGAAAGTGTCATCCTCTCTGGCCAAGACCTGGTAACGGATGGCACGATGGTAGAAGAGACCTTGGTTACTCCTCATTTGCAGGCAGACCATTTATAGGTGATCTATGTTTTTGACAAAGGCATCTCTTAAGAATCCAATTGCAATTTTCTTTTTTTCAGCTGCCATGATCCTGCTCGGCACTGTTTCCCTCAAAAAGCTTCCCATAGACCTCTTTCCCAATATCAATGTGCCGGTCATAATGGTTGGAACTCTTTATCCCGGAGCAAACCCTTCTGATGTCGAACGGGCAGTGAGCTATATTATTGAGCGGTCGGTTAGCGGGGTTAGCAACCTTGACCATGTTGAATCGACAAATAAATTGGGACTCTCTATCGTTCGGGTCTGGTTTAAATGGGGAACCGATATTAATGCGGCGGAGCTTGAGGTCTCGCAAATGGTTCAGTCGGTGATGAAAAATCTCCCACAGGGAATTTTTCCGCCCTTTATCGTCAAGTTTGATATTTCCAATATTCCTATTTGTTCCATTACCCTCGAAGGAAAAGGATATGATGAGAAGTTTCTCTATGATCTAGCCTTCAACACCATTGAACCCCAGCTTGAATCTCTCCAAGGGGTTTCAGCGGCAAGCGTAAAAGGTGGAAAGATCCGCGAGATCGACGTCGAACTAAATCCAAATTTAATGCGTGAACGAGGAATCTCTGTGTTAGATGTGGAGAGGGCAGTATCGAATGCTAATTTAATTTTTCAATCAGGCGATATTAGAATTGGCAAGATTGATTATAACATCATGACCAATAGCCAGGTTCCTTCCATTAAACAATTGTCAGATGTAGTAATCAAAGTGGCAAATAACAATCCCATTCGGATAAAGGATGTTGGACGGGTAGTTGATGGTCATCAGATTCAGCTCAATGTTTCCCGAATCAACGGTAAGCGAGGCGTCTATCTCGATGTTTACCGTCAGCCGGGAACTAACACCCTTGAAGTAGTGAATAACCTTAAGAACGCAATTCACGACCTTAATGGTGTACCGCCCGGAGTAAAGGTTGGCGTTACTTTTGACACGTCAATTTATATCCGAAAGGCAATTGAAAGTTTAAAGAACGAGGCCTTTCAGGGCGCCATCCTTACCTTCATAGTTATTCTTCTCTTCCTTGGGAGCGTGAAGGAGACCCTCTTTGCAGCGGTATCTATCCCTCTTTCAGTCTTTGTGGCGTTTATTTTCCTTTATTTCACCGGC
>JAGWZR010000293.1 GCA_018968795.1 Planctomycetota bacterium
TATCCTCTCTTTTTAGAGGGGAATTATACAAGATTGAGATTCTGGTACGTTAAATTACAGTTATCCACCGCCGGCTATAGCAGGCACTATGGAAATATGGTCTCCATCTTTTACCGGCGTGTTTATGTTGCCTATAAAACGGATGTCCTCGTCGTTGAGGTAGAAATTAACAAACCGCCTGATTTGGCCGTCGTTATCACATATCCTCTCTTTAATCCCCTTATAATTTGCCTCAAGACTTTCGATAATTTCCTTAATATTCTTTCCTTCCACCTTCACCTCATCAGCGCCTTTGGTGAGCGTCCTGAGCGGCGTTGGAATGCGCACACTTACTGGCATAATTAAACCCCCTTCAAATTTTTAAAATAACCACAAAACTTCAGACCGATAAAAAACATTTGGAACCACAGATTTCTTAGATTACACAGATTTTTGATTCTGTGCAATCTGTGGATAAAAACTCTCAATGGACAGCAGCCATTTTCTCATCCATAATGGCGTCAAATTCGGCAAGGGAAGGATTGATAATCCTGGGGACTTCAAGCTTATTTATTACTGCTTCCTGGGTTTTTAATCCATTCCCCGTAACACTGATGACAATGGACTCATCCTTTGGAATCTTACCCTGCTCAATAAGTTTTTTCGTGACTGCCACCGTCACACCGCCCGCTGTTTCCGTAAAAATACCTTCCGTTCTGGCAAGTAATTTAATGCCTTCCACAAGTTCATCATCAGTGACATCCTCTGCCCATCCGCCGGATACATTAATTGACTTCACAGAGTAAAAGCCGTCGGCTGGATTGCCAATCGCTATTGACTGCGCGATGGTCTTTGGTTTTACGGGTTTAATCACATCAGTTTCAGCCTTAACAGCCGTGGTTATCGGCGAACTGCCGCTGGCCTGGGCGCCGTGGAGTTTGGTATCCGCACTATCAACAAGTCCCAGTTTTACGAATTCTTTGATGGCCTTTTCTATCTTTGTAATTAAAGATCCGCCGGCCATGGGAACAACAATATGTTTCGGCGTCTTCCATCCGAGTTGTTCCATAATTTCATATCCATAGGTCTTTGAACCTTCCCCATAGTATGGCCTCAGATTCACATTCACAATGGCCCAGCCGTATTTATCAGCAATCTCGGTGCAGAGCTTATTGACATTATCATAATTCCCCCTGACTTTTATCACACTCGCGCCATAAATCAACGTTCCAATAATCTTACCCTGTTCAAGATCGGCTGGCATGATGATATAACTCTCCAGCCCTGCCTGTACAGCCTGGGCGGCAACTGCATTACCCAGATTTCCTGTCGTAGCGCACCCAACTGTTTTATAGCCAAATTCCTTTGCTTTTGTCAATGCCGTCGAAACGACCCTGTCCTTAAAAGAGAATGTGGGATAATTCACAGAATCATTCTTCACATACAACTCTTTTACACCAAGAAACTTGGCAAGGTTGTTTGCCTTAACGAGAGGCGTAAAACCCACCTGCGCACCAACCGTCGGTTCTCCATCAACCGGAAGCAGTTCCTGATAACGCCACATCGTCTTACCACGTGATTCGATCAGTTTTCTGGTCAGAACCTTCTTGATTCCATCGTAATCATAATCGACTTCCAGCGGGCCAAAACAAAAGCTGCAAACATGCAATGGCTCTTTTGGATACGCCTTCCCACACTCCCGGCATTTCAAACCTTTTACAAATCCCATCTTTGCCTCCATTTGATCAGCAAATAAAAAAGCCTCTTTCTATCTTAAATAAGATAGGAAGAGGCTTTTCACGTTCCTATCTTATCTTTTCCCAAAACATGAGATAGGAATTAGCACCAGCATCTCGTTCAGATAATTGCTGTACAAGACCGGTTGCTGTGGCTTCATAGGGCCAGTCCCTCTGCCACTCTAGATAAGACGAACAAAATTTATCGAATTGTAACTAAAATTCCATACGCTGTCAATTATTAATCTGAAAACAGTTTTACCGTTACATCAATTTAAGCTGTTTATGACAATGCCGGTAACTAACTTTGGATAAAAATACGTCGACTTAGGGGGCATAACCTTACGTGCCGTAGCAATTTCCTTTACTTGTTCAATAGGCGTGGGTTTAAGAAAAAACGCCAATTGGTATTGACCCGATCGCACCAGCGAAACAGCCTCTGCTTCATCCTTTACATATTTCACGTAATCTTTTAAGGTCACATCAGCAGAATGAATATCTAATATTTTGTGTATAATCACACCGTGGAGTATACCAGTATCCAGATGTCTCCATTCAGGATGATTGTTGGCAAATACCAATTCGAGCAATTTTTCATTGGTTAATTGCAACTTATAAAAGATATCTGGCTGGCCTGCATACATTACAAAGATATGCTCCTTGGCTTCGCTGTTGAGTTTTGATATAACATCATTCACCCTACATCCTTTGCCTAATGGCTCGATCTTGAAAGATTCTTTGAGAGAATGGAGAATTCGGTCAAATTGATACTCCTTTATATGACGCACCAATCGATGCGCCGGAAGAATTTTTAAACCTGGATTATTCATAGACACACAAACCATCATTACGTAATCCAGAGGTAAATTGTCTCTCAGTCTACCATTTTCTTTACGCATTTGCTCCTTATAGGCCAAAGAAGTTTCATAACGATGGTGCCCATCCGCAATAAAAAGAGGTTTTTCCTTCATGAGCATAACTAATTTGTCGATGGTCTGTTTTTCCTTTATTATCCAGAGCTTGTTTTTTACACCAGTATCGTCTACAAAATCTACCTCCGGTTTTGCAACAGTCGCAGTTGATAAATAGTTATCAATCGTGTTATTCTCATCCGGGAAAAGGGCGAATATGGAACTAAG
>JAGWZR010000294.1 GCA_018968795.1 Planctomycetota bacterium
TATCTCATGCCCTATCATATCAAATACCATCTCGCCTAGATAGCCACTACATCACCAGACAGGAGTCTGGTGTTTTATGTGGCTCAATAAAAATATCGAAAATCGTAGCAGATTATTAACTTTAATGCAAGGTCAATTTATAAGAATCACAATCTATAAAAATCAATTGACTTGGTCATTTACATTCTTTAAAATTCTTTATTAGCCGAAGTGGCGGAATTGGCAGACGCGCTAGATTCAGGGTCTAGTGGTGGCAACACCGTCAGGGTTCAAGTCCCTGCTTCGGCATTTTCCTGAATCTGTCAGGAACAGACTTACCTCAACTTAATCCCCATTTTTCTTCTGAGTTCTGCTTCTTCCTGTAATTTTCTTGCCTCTTCTTTCATATCACTCAAATTCATTTGGAGTTCTGCCCAGCCGCGCAGGTGTGCGTAGTCAGGATTCATGTGATATGCCCCCTTCCAGGTAATGGCGGTACTACAAGTCAATTTTGAAAACAAACGCTCCACTCTGGATTTACCGCTATATAACTGCGGATTACCAAGGATAAGGGCATGGCCAAGGAGTCGAATGCTTGACGTTTCGCTGATTGGGGAAACGAACAGTCCTTCCTTTTCCAATCCGAAAACGATGTCCTTTGCCTCTTTTACAACATTCTCAACATCCTTATGGATGGCATCGGCATTCGCTAACGTTTTCTTTGCAAAGCTTGGTGAGTGACATGCACTGCAAACCGACAGCATTGCATCGCGTCTCTTGACCAATTCAACTTCATCTACTGGATTGCCACTCCTGTCAATATAAGATGGTTCGCCTCCCACAGGCCCATAGGCAAGCCCAAAACTAATATCGTGAGTGCCCTGAGGCATATGACAGGTAATGCATACTGGCGCACGCAATGCGTGGATGGATTCAGATTCTTTTAATATACCGGACTGAATTGCAGTATAAACAGCCCCGTGCTTGGAAGATATATAAATCTCATAGTGAGGATGATCTGACCCCATGTGACAGGTTCCGCAAGCCTCAGGATTTTTTGCCTCAAGGGTACTAAAGGTATGCCGCGTATGGCATGAGTCGCATTTAAACTGAATGTTATGACACTGCGCACACTTGGCAGTACGGACATCTTTGGGAAGCATTAAATTTTGACTGCACTCCAGCATACGCTTCCAACCAATGGAATGTCGGCTCTTCATAAATTCGTTATATTGTTTGATATGGCATTTCCCACAATTGTCGGCAATGACCTGGCGATGTATCCTTTTATCCTCACAATTACTTCCCTCGGCACTGAGGTACTCTAACCCCGCTGCCTCCCTTACCGCCGCTTCCAGAGCAAGGTTGATATGGCATGCCTCGCAACCAACGCCCTTTCTGGCGTGCATGCTGCCTTCCCAGTCGGCAATCCAGCCGTGAGTCACGCCTCGTTCCTCATGACACGTAATACATTTTAAAGATTCTTCCGTAATACCTTTTTCCACTCTGCTAGATACCGCCTTTTCTTTAGTTGTAGTAGTTATTATATTTTTTTGCACAGTACTACAACCCATGAGCCAGAATAACACGGCAAAAAAGCTGGCAAAAACAAGAGGTTTGATAGCCTTATTCAAACGCCTGAAGGGAAAAGTCATTGTTTTTCTCCTTTGAGAAATATCACCCACTTTTACATTTCCACCCTGCGAACGGAAAGATATTTAATTGATAACGGCACTTTGATTATCATACAACTGACGCAGTATTATACACACGAAATTTTAAAATAAAAGAGGTTGTTTTCTACGAAATGTCTACTGATGAAGGATATCGTAATCCTTGAAGAGCGGATCAGTGGATAGTTTTTCTTTATAGGAAGTGTTGAGTTGCACAAGTTTAGATAAGATATCCGAGGCATTGCTCTTATTTCCCATCAAGGCATAGGTACAAGCCATATTATAGAGGATGTCAAGGAAATCCGACTTCACGGTAAGTGCAATCTCGTAGGCTTTGATGGCTTCATCATATTTGGCAAGCTTGCTTAAAGCCATACCCTTGATGTTTAGGATCTCGTAATATTCGGGTTTTAAAATGAGGGCATTGTCAAAACTCTTTACGGCATCATCATACTTACCCAGAAAATATAGGGCAAGTCCTTTATTGTACCATACCTCAAATAAGTTGGGATTGATCTCGATCGCCGCATCAAATGCCTTTATCGCCTCGTCATATCTTTTGAGTTGAGCAAGCACTTCACCCTTATTGACCCATGCCTTCGTGTAATCGGGTTGTAATTCGGTAGCTCTATCGAACGCCTTCAGCGCATCTTCGTATCGGTTCAGTCCGTTGAACGCTAAACCCTTATTGGTCCATGCAGGGAAAAAATCTGGGGATAGCTGCAATGCTTTTTCAATAGAAACAAGGGCAACTTCGTAATCTTTCAGAAAAATTTGGGAAAGCCCCTTATTGCTCCACACCATGTGGGCATTTGGATTCAGCTCCAATGCCTTATCAAATGCAACAATGGCTTCAGCGTATCGGCCTTGTTGCGTCAATGAGAGACCTTTTACATTCCAGCCTTCTACAAAATCAGGTCGAATTTTTAAGGCAGCGTCAAAAGCGTCAATTGCTTCATTCCCTTTGCCCATATCATCCAAAGACATGCCTTTATCGATCAATGCGACATAGTGATTTGGATTCAGTTCCAACACCCTATCGAAGACAGGTATAGCTTCTTCGTACCGCTTCAATCGTAGAAGCATTAGTCCTTTCCGATAGACTAACTCATCATTGGTGGGCATGAGCGCCACTGCCTTTTCGTAGACGTCAAGCGCCTCTTGGAATCGTCTCATCTGTGCAAGGGTAAGCCCCTTCAAA
>JAGWZR010000295.1 GCA_018968795.1 Planctomycetota bacterium
ATAGGGCCTGGCAGTCTTTATACGAGCATCATAACAAATCTACTGGTTTCTGGTATTCAGGATGCCATTCGAAACAGCAGGGCGATCAAGATTTATGTTTGTAATATCGTTACCCAACCCGGACAAACTGACCATTACAAGGTCTCCCATCATATTAACGCTATTACAAAACATCTTGGAAAAGGCGTATTGGATTATGTCATCGTGAATAACAATTTTCCCCGCAAGGACATCATCGATAAATATCAAAAGGAAGGAGCCGAGGTAGTTTCAATGGATGAAGGCGTCTATGGTTTGAATGTGCACGTCAAGAAGTCTGATTTGGTTGAAGACTTCAACCAAAAGCGTATACTCTGGGAAAAGCAAGATTTGCTTCGGCACGATCCTGACAAGCTTGCCGACTCGATTTGCAGAGTATATGCAAACTTGCCTTTGTTATCGATAAGTTAAAAATGGAGTGTGGCGTACCCTCAATCAATTTCGCCGCCTAATGATTTCTATAGTCATTTGACTTTTTCGAAAGTATTTTATACAATTTGGCGTATTACTTCACACGTCGCAATTATCTGGTCAAAGTATCATTTCTAAAACTGTTACGATTTACGGTTGTTAGCCTTGGTGTTTAGGAATTTCAATGTTGTTGTAGAGACGCAAGATTTTGCGTCTCTACCGTGTGTTTTGTTTTACAAAACACTGTATAGGAATTTCAAACCTTCGTGATTCCCCTCTAAAAAGAGGGGATAAAGGGGTGTGTAAGTTTGTCGAAATACTCCCCTCGGCCCCTCTTTCTAGAGGGGGAGCTTAAAAGTCGCTGCCAAAGGCAGCCTAATTTAATGTATAGGAATTTTCATTTTATTTAAGCGGGTTTCGTGTCCATAACCAATATGGTAAATAGTCTATGGAAGACCTCCCCTTCATCCCCTCCTTGCGAAGGAGGGGAAAGGAGGCGGTTATAAGTTAAGTCGTTCGCTATAGAGCAAGGGGTCATACCATGCGAAGTAGCATTATTGTAAAGATATTCTTCTCGTTTGTGTTGGTCTCCCTATTGCCCATTGCGGCTCTTATCGCATATAATGATTGGGCAAGCCGGAAGATTGTGTACAACATGCAAATAGAAGAAATAAAAAACCAGGCGGGTAAACTCGCTAAAAATATCGACAGGGAACTTTCCTTAAAAAAAGAGAAACTGGTCTCTCTGAGTGACAACTGTACAAGAATTATCAACAGAAAAGCAGCCTCCGCAACATCCCCCTCTATCAAAAGCCGCTTAAAGATATTTATAAAACGCCTTTCTTATCCAGAATCGGTTTTTATCCTCGATACCAAAGGAGACATTGTTGTTACGAATGTTGATGATATTCAAATAGGTAATTACGCCGGCCGCAATTTCTTTAAGGAAGCTATAAAGGGGGATGTTTATGTCTCTGAACCTGTCAGGGAGCAAGGGAAGGAATACATGTATTATAGCGCGCCTGTCAGGAATTATAAGAAAGAAATCGTAGGTATTTTGGTAATGAGGAGTCAGGCTGAGGAACTATGGAAGCTGATTGAAGATGAAAAGGATTATCTGGGGAAAGGGAGTCTGTGCATCCTCACCGATGGATACGGCGTGAGGATAGCCCATGCGACGAATAGAAATTTGATCTTTAAATCCTGGGTTATGCTTGACCCTCAGGTTAAAAAGAATTTGGAAATGGAACGTCATTATGGCGAGGATATAACAGAGATAGGTTTTACAGAAATACCCGCCGTTTCTAAGGCACTAGCCCAAAGTGGAGGGTTATATTTTATCCATCCACTGGTTGTTAACGCCGAAAACAATCATGGGTATTGCATATCCCTGAAAGAGAAGGACTGGAAGCTTATATATACCGTACCGGAAACTGTCTTTCTTGCACAGGTAAAGCATTTGACACAAAATGCCATGTTTTCAACGGGTATTGTTTTTGTTGTCGTGATAGCCATAACATGGTTGCTTTCGGTAAGTTTATTGCGTCCGATTAAAAGGCTGACTCATGCGGCCAATGAGATTGCAAATGGCAACCTTGACCACCCTATAACCAATGGATCGCAGGATGAGATTGGCAGATTGATGCAGTCCTTTGAGGTAATGAGAAATAAACTCAAGACGTCTTATAAAGAGTTGAAGGACGCCAATATTGAGGCGATACTCACGCTGGCCAGGGCGTGTGAGGTGCGGGACGAGGATACGGGCAATCATGTCCTACGCATTAATCATTATTCAATGGCGCTGGCAAAAGAACTGGGCATGGAGGAATCGTTTATAAAGGAATTAGGGATATCGAGTATCTTGCACGATGTGGGAAAGATTCATATCCCCGACTGTATATTGGGAAAACAGGGTAGTTTCACCGATGAAGAAAGAAATGAAATGAAAGAACACTCTCTGCATGGTGACAGGATACTCGGTAACAGTGAATTCTTTCATTTAGCCAAAGAGATTGCCCGATGGCACCATGAGAACTTTGATGGCACCGGCTATCCAGACGGGTTAAAAGGCGAGGCAATTCCCATCTGTGCTCGGATTGTGCGGCTTGCTGATACCTATGACGCCCTGGTTACCAAAAGACCTTATAAACAACCATGGACAGACCAGAAGGCTTATGATGAGATTGTGAATCATAGCGGCGCTTATTTTGACCCTGCAGTAGTAGAAGCCTTTAAACGATTGGTTGAGAAGGGTGTCTTCCAGAAGATTAAGAATAAGTACGCATGAAGCCGTTTAAAAATTTATCCATTGGCGCAAAACTTCTTATTGTCCTTCTCCTTATATCCATCCTGCCGCTTTTTGTGG
>JAGWZR010000296.1 GCA_018968795.1 Planctomycetota bacterium
TCGCCATACATAATCTCCTTCGTTTCGTTTTATTGAAACATATACATTTAGGTAAAAAATCAAATTGAGATAATGAATAATCCAGTCGGTATCAATAAGATACGAGGGTATCATAATTTGGGCTCATTTCTGGTAGATATAAGGCGATCTTCATAAATGTCTTTTATTAGTTTTTCAGCGTCAATAGTTCCCTTCCATCTTCCCGCTGATCTTTCAAATGCATCTTCTTCTCTTGTAGAAGGAATCTCGATTATGGTTATAGTAAGTTCCTTTCCTTCTGCAATATCTATTTTTTCCATTGGTTCAATTACACCTTTGGAAAATCTTGCTTTAATTGTTTTTCCCATTTTTGGCCGCCTTTTTAAAAATTGTAAAATTATCTGTTTTTTTGAATAGTAACTCACAAAAAAATATTTTTCGTTTGCAGTTTAGCTGCGCTATGTATAACTATAAGGCCGATTCCTGAACGAATACGATTTTACCTGTGAGGTTCGATGATGACCTTGATGGATTCTTTTGCCTCGGCAACCATTTTGAAACCCGATGCCGTTTCGGCAAGACCCAATCTGTGTGTTATCAATTCCTTTACCTTTACCCTGCCCGCACGTATCAATTCTATAGACCTTGCAGTGTCGTCAGGAGGGCCGGCATAGGACATAATAACAGAGTTGCAGTTGCGCCAGAGATCCCAGAGGTTCATTGGAGTTGCAACGTTTGGTTCTGTTGGGGCAAATAAGAGAATCGTCCCTCCCCGGTCAACGGTGCTAAACGCCTGTTGGATGGCAGGAGTCGCCCCTGTACAAACAATCACAGTGTCGACCAGTCGTCCATTGTTGTTTTTGCGCAGATAATCGGGCACGTTTTCTTTGGCATGTATCGCAAAATCTGCCCCCGCCTGCCGTGCTATCTTCAAACGGTATTCACTGATATCAACTGCAAATATGCTGCCTGCGCCCAGTGCGCGGGCAAGC
This sequence comes from Planctomycetota bacterium, assembly GCA_018968795.1. GTDB lineage: Bacteria > Planctomycetota > Brocadiia > Brocadiales > Brocadiaceae > REEB58. The sequence continues at coordinate 972 of JAGWZR010000296.1, forward strand.
TGGATGTGAAGCAGTCCGGAGATACCGCTGCCAATAACGAGCACGCTTTGTCCTGGTCGTAATCCTGCTTTCTTCTGCCCCAGAAGGGTGCAAGCCAAAGGCTCAACAAAAGTTCCCTCTTCGAAAGAGACTTCGTCCGGCAGGACAAAGACGCCACGGTCGACGTTGATTTGTGGGATGCGAATGTATTCTGAAAAACCGCCCGGATAGAAATTCGTAGTACGCAGGGTGTCGCAGACCGAATAATGGCCATTCATGCAGTAATGACAGGTATTACAAGGGACATGGTGGGCTACCGTTACTCGGTCTCCTACCTTAAAACGTTTAACTCCTTCGCCGACAGCAACGATCTCGCCGGCTATTTCATGTCCTAAAACGAGGGGTGCTTTTTTGATGCGATACCATTCCATTACATCGCTCCCACAGATACCGCTGGCCATTACTTTTACTAACAACTCCCCGGGACCGATTTTAGGGGTTTGCATCTCCTCGATTCTCACATCCCTGTTATTATAATACATTGCCACGCGCATAATAGTTTCTTAATAAACTTTTATGAATCTCTACCCATCGCAAGGATATTAGGTTCTCGTGAACCTATTTTGATTTTTTATTCTTCTCAGCATTAAAGAGATCATTAGCCTGTTTTGCCGTTGCATTTTCATGGATGATAGCACGCAGTGCCTTGATCATGGCTACCGGATGTTCGTTCTGCCAGATATTTCTGCCAAGATTCACGCCAATGGAGCCCTTTTGCATGCCGTCATGAACGAATTCAAACACCTCAAGGTCTGAGTTTGTTTTTGGGCCGCCTGCCATAACAACTGGTACGGGACAACCATTGGTAACCTTATCAAAATTTTCGCACCAGTAGGTCTTTACGACTTTGGCGCCCAATTCGGCTGCAATACGGCAGCAAAGGCCGAGGTAACGGGCGTCTCGCTTTTCCAGTTCTCTTCCAACAGCCGTAACTGCCATTACAGGTATACCATATCTTTCACCCTCGTCAACCAGCTTTCCAAGGTTTAACAGATTTTGGTGTTCATAATCACTGCCTATGAACACAGACATACCCACAGCGGAGGCATTCAGACGAATGGCTTCTTCTATGGAAGTTGTAATGCCCTCGTTAGCCAGGTCTTTTCCCACCATGCTGGTGCCGCCGGATACCCTGAGGATGATAGGCTTGCTATTTCCTGGATTTATGCACGAACGTAGTACACCGCGGGTACAGAAAAGTGCGTCAGCATAATCGATAATCGGTTTAATCGTTTCGCTTGGCTTTTCCAGCTTTGAGGTAGGCCCTTGAAAGTATCCATGATCTATAGGCATAAACATGCAGCGGCCATTTGGTTTAATGAGTTGAGACAAACGGTTATTCATTCCCCAATCCATCGTACTCATAGTATTTTATTCCTCCTTTTCAAAATGTTAACGATTTCCACCTGTCTTTTCAGGTCTGACAATCAGGTATCCCTTCCCTATCAACCAATGATGAAATTGGTAGGTGGTATATTTACAATCCGTTTTGCAAATATCTCTGATTTTTTCGTATTCAACAGAACCTTCCTTTTGTATGTTCAGGTCTAATTGCACTGAGCACTTTATATCATTACAAAATTCTCTTCGTTTATAATCTACATATCCCTTAATTGACATCGATTTATTCCTTAATAAAAGAAACTAATATGAAAATACCTTTTAGAGACAACGAAGGATTGAGGTAGGTGAACCAACCTATCTTAAATGCCATCCCCATCTTTGTAATTTTTCATGAACAAGGTCATTACTTCTGATTCTGTCTCAGAAACATAGTCATCCT
>JAGWZR010000015.1 GCA_018968795.1 Planctomycetota bacterium
TTCCCGGCAAAACGTTATTAGGTTCGGATAGCCACACGTCTACAGGCGGTGCCCTTGGAATGATCGCTATTGGAGTAGGTGGTCTAGATGTCGCTCTTGCCCTCGTGGGTGAATCTTTTTATCTCCAGGTGCCGAAGATACTGGGGGTAAAGTTAACAGGAAAACTTCCTCCCTGGGTTTCCGGCAAGGATGTAATTCTGGAGATGCTCAGAAGACATACCGTTAAAGGGGGCGTAGGCAAGCTTGTTGAATATTACGGCTCGGGAGTCGACACTCTTTCTGTTACTGATAGAGCTACTATTGCCAATATGGGAGCAGAACTGGGTGCTACCACTTCAATCTTTCCCTCAGATCACAGGACATTGGAATTCCTCAAAAGCCAGGGCCGAGAGCAGGTATGGAAGGAATATAAGGCCGATGCAGATGTCGAATACGATGAACATGATGAAATTGACTTAAATAAGCTCGAACCTCTCATTGCCTGTCCATCTTCCCCTGATAATGTCAAAAGGGTTTTGGAGATAGAAGGCGCTCCAGTAGCCCAGGTTATTGTGGGATCTTCAGTCAACTCTTCTTTCCGTGACCTCATGATCGTGTGTAAGGCCATGGAAGGCAAAACAGCTCACCCTAACGTAAGTTTCGAAATTAATCCGGGAAGTCGTCAGGTTATCGAGAACATAGCCGCATTAAACGGTGTCCTAACGCTCATTCATGCTGGTGCCCGTATCCACCAATCAGGATGCTTGGGATGCATCGGTATGGGACAGTCCCCTGCCAGTGGCACCATTTCACTCAGGACCTTCCCAAGAAATTTTCCAGGCAGAAGTGGCACAGAAGGAGACCAAGTATATCTGTGCAGCCCCGAAACAGCCGTAGCCGCTGTCATCTTTGGTAAGATCACAGATCCCAGAAAATTAAGAGATTACCCAAAGATTAAGGAACCAGACCGTTACGTATTTAACGAAGACCTTATCCTAAAACCACTGCCTGTTAAAGAACGTAAAAAAATAGAGATTGTAAGAGGCCCCAATATCTCTCCTTTTCCGCGTCTAAAACCTCTACCGGAACATTATGGAGGAGAAATTATCTTAAAAGTGGGCGATAACATTACTACAGACCACATCATGCCGGCAGGCAATGAGGTACTTCCATTGAGGAGCAATATCCCAGCCATTAGTGAACACGTCTATGAAAGGGTCGATGCATCATTTGCTAAACGATGTACAGAAAAGGGCGGAGGAATTATCGTGGGTGGTGAAAATTATGGACAGGGTTCCAGTCGTGAGCATGCTGCCCTAGCCCCAAGATTCCTTGGTATCCAAATAAAAATAGCAAAAAGCTTCGCGCGCATCCACCGTTCCAACCTCATCAACTTCGGCATTGTCCCTCTTTTATTCAATGATCCAAAAGGCTATGATTTAGTATCCCAAGGTGATTATATTAGCATCCCTGGTATTAAAAAGGTCATTAATGAAGGACACGAAGAATTGAAGGCTATGTGGAATAATGAAAAAGAGATTACTCTCATCCTTAAGGCCACAAAAAGAGAACGCGAAATCCTTCTCAATGGAGGATTATTAAACACCGTTCAAGGCAAAATATTCGTTTCATGTCCTATTGAATAAATATAACTTAAAAGGAAATGCGTAAAAATAAGCTATTCTGATCAAGATAGGTTTATTCTGAAATACCCCCCTTTGAGTCTTATACCAACCACTAACATATTCCCCATACACAACATTTCCAAAAATGATGGAAATTCCAAGAAAACAGTTGCTGTCAAAGGCGGTCTAATTTATTATAGAACAAATTGTGTAGTAACAAACAAGGCCGCCTCGGATGGGCTTGGCAACATAATACTCTCCCGAAATTTAAAGTATTATATATCTACATTATGATAAATTCAGTTAATTTTATTCATAAAGATCATCAATACAAATCCGTTTTTTTTGAAACCTTCGGCTGCCAGATGAATAAGCTTGATGCCGAGCTTTCGCTGGGACTATTGCAGGAAGAAGGCTATAGAATCGTTGATAAAGTTGACGAGGCAGATGTTATCTTGTTCAACACCTGCAGTGTGCGCCAGCATGCTGAGGACAAGGTGTATTCTCACTTAGGAGCACTAAAAATACTGAAGAAAAACCATCCCGATGTTATTGTAGGGGTGCTGGGATGCATGGCACAAAAAGACGGTGAGGCTATATTTAAACGCATGCCTCACGTAGACCTAGTATGCGGGACGCGCATGTTTTCTCAGTTGCCAGAATTGCTTCTAAAGATTAGAAATCATGGTTCGCATGTCCTTGCTATAGACGAGAATCAGATTGTTAATGTAAAAAGGGTTGTCACCTATCGACCAAATATTTATCAGGCATTTGTTACCGTTATGCGCGGCTGTGACAATTTTTGCTCCTACTGTATCGTGCCCTATGTGCGCGGGCGGGAGATCAGCCGGACAATCGCCGATATAAAGGAAGAGGCTCAAGCCCTTGTATTAAATGGCTGCAAAGAGATTACCCTTCTTGGGCAAAATATAAATTCTTACGGAAAAGGTTTAGATGGAAACATCACGCTTGGGGACCTGCTTTCTGAATTGAATGATTTAGCGGGACTCGAACGAATCAGGTTTGTGACCTCTCATCCTGCAGATATGTCCCGCGACCTCATTCGCACCATGTGCCGCCTGGAAAAAGTCTGCGAACACCTCCACATGCCTGCACAATCAGGCTCTGACGATGTCCTGAAAAAGATGCGTCGTGGTTATACGGCAGGTTATTATCGTGAGTTTGTTCGTTATGCAAGAGAACTTATTCCTCACCTTACGGTTGCCAGTGATTTTATTGTGGGCTTTCCGGGTGAGACGGAAGAAGATTTCCAGGAAACGGTACGATTAATGGAAGACATCAGATTCCAAAACTGTTTTATATTCAAGTATTCACCCCGAACGGGTACGAAGGCAGCAGAATTAAAGGACGATGTACCCGATGAGGCGAAAAGGGCAAGAAATATAAAACTGCTGGAATTGCAAAAACATATTAGCTTGGAAGAGAATAAGAAGATCGTCGGTAAGGAAGTGCAGGTGTTTGTTGAAGGCGCAAGCAAATCAGACCCGAATAGGTTGTCAGGCCGGACTCGGCAAAACCACATCGTTGTTTTCAACGGTTCGCAGGAGTTAGTGGGGAAGTTAGTAGGCGTTGTGATACATGAAGTAACAGACCTTACGTTATTTGGTAAGTTGACGAGCTGTTTATAACGCCCACTTCCTTAAACCATTACAAAACTTTTCCAATCTCACTGCAGGGGATTACCCCAAAGCGACCTTCAGTTTTGGAACCTCAATTCCTTAAATTCACTACCGATTCTGATTTTACTTTGATGTTCAGGAAATTTCAAAACGATTATGTAGAGACGCACAATCTTGCGTCTCTCCGTGACTAATTATGCGAACTGTGCGGTTTCCGAACTGACGAACCAGACGAATACGCTACGTGTGAAGAGCGTCGCTTACCAAAAGGTTTCGCACTTGTTCTATGATGTCGTGGCCTGGAATCTGATGACATCTGTGATCCGTCCCTTTTTGCTCCAGTTCGTCTGTGGTGACGTTGTGATTGTTGGAGTGGAACAGCAGGTGTGTTATGCGCTGAAGATGAAGTGTAATCAAAGTCTTCCAACTTGCGGCGCTCAAGCTTCATGCCAAGTGTATTCTCGATAGCGCGCACCATGGCGTTGTCATTTTGTGTGGTGAGAGTAAATGCATCGCCGGTTTTGGCAGCGCGGCCTGTGCGTCCGATACGGTGCGTGTACGCATCGACAGTGTCAGGCATATCGAAGTTAATGACATGTGAAATGTGAGAAACATCAATGCCTCGGGCGGCAATATCTGTTGCCACCAGAATCTTGAATTTACCGTTACGGAAACCATCAAGCGCTTCCTGGCGTTTATTTTGCGACATGTTGCCTTGCATTGGCGTTGCTTTGAAGCCTTTCTTTTTCAACTGCTGCGCCACGCTTACGGCGCGATGTTTTGTGCGTGTAAAAATAAGCACAGACTCGGTATCCGTATGCTCCAGAAGCTTCACCAAAAGTGTGTTTTTATGATGGTGCTCGACCGGGTACAATGCATGCGATACCGTGGTCAATGGCATGGTATGGTTTATTTGCACTGTGACGGGATTACGCAAAATGTCATGCGCAAGGTGTCGGATGTCATCCGGCATGGTTGCTGAAAAAAGCAAGGTTTGTCGATGCGTTGGCAGATGTTTCAAAATCTTTCTGATATCCGGCAAAAAGCCCATATCAAACATCCTGTCTGCCTCATCAAGCACAAGCACTTCGATATGGGACAAATTAATAGTTCTCTGGCGTATATGATCCAGCAGACGGCCCGGGCACGCAACTACTATTTCGGCTTTACCGCGTAATTTCTGGATTTGTGGCGTCATGTTCACTCCGCCATAGACGGTAACGCTGCGCAATCTGGTTTGTTTACCCAGTCCCTGTGTGGTATCGTGTATTTGTTCAGCAAGTTCACGCGTGGGCGCTATTATCAGGGAGCGGACACAGCCTCGTGGCCCTTGCGACAGACGCTGTAAAATCGGAAGCACAAAAGCGGCTGTTTTGCCTGTTCCTGTCTGGGCAAGGCCAACGAGGTCCTGTCCTTGAAGGATTGGCGGAATTGCCTGAAGTTGGATAGGCGTGGGTGTAACGTAGCCGAGTTCCCTCACACCAGACATGATGCTCGGATGTAAATTAAACGATTCGAAATTCACTGAATCTCCTTATGTTAAAATGTAAGTCAGGTTTTAAGTAAACCTTCGACTCTCTAATAAATAGTATCAAAATTTATAGTAATGGTATTAATAAAGTGTTGTTCCTTAAGGCATTCATGGTCAAGAAGAATCTATGTATTTGATATTTGTTCCGGATTCTAACTTTCGCTGGAATGGCGAACTGATAGTTTTTATATTTGTTAATTAAGAATTGTTTTAAAAGTCTGTAAGGATCGATCGGGATGGTGGCACAAACCATGAAGAATTGGCAAGTAACGCCTGTCTGGTTTTATAGTATTGATGTACATGCAAAACAGCCACTCACAATCTCAATTAGAGACTCTTACGCAGCACTGCATACATCATACACCATAAAATTAATACGCCGCAAAATGTCAGGCGTGTGAGGGGAAGATGTTAACTTTTTGTCCGTAACTAATTTTGTTGCGACCTTTGTTACGCGCAGCACCGGTTAAATAACAATTGCATTATACACGATAATTCTACAATTGATATACTAAATATTAATTTCTGCCTCGCAGTCAAAGAAAGGTAACTCAGGCTACAATTCGCACTTCGTCTCCCAGTCCGATCACGCCTCCCTCGATTACTCTGAATAGCGTGCCACGGCGACCCTCCATCTGTGTCCGCAAACCTGGGCGTTTTGCCTCAATGAATTTACACGGCGTGCAATCCATGGTAACTTCTAAAAGAGCACCGCCTACTTGCATACGTGTCCCAGCAGATAAGCCAGCAAGCTGTATCCCTTCCACGGTAATATTTTCGCGTACATCACCAATCGGTAGTCCAAACTTGTCCAATGCTTCACGCTCGATGATGAGCACCTGACGGTGCGAACGTCCAAATTGTGCGTCATTGCGCAGCCCTTGCTCTGCGACAGCTTCTATTACACTTACCGACTGCATCGGCGCGCCGCGTGCAGGTTTGAGTTGAAGGTGAATAACCCTTGAGTTGTTGTTCATGTTAAGGAATTTCAAACTTTTTGGTTATCTTGTTAACACACCCCTTAATCCCCTCTATCAAGAGGGGATTAAGGGGTGTGTAATAATAAAAAGCCGTTGGGTTTTTGTTTTTTAAAACCCAGCCTAATTGGGTTACTTCAGTCCTCTTTCGTTAAAAAACTTTTTGTACTTCATGTCTTCTTGCAGTATATGATTCGTCCACCATAATTTTAAATAACTGAATATTTCGGTCGGAACTGTCACCTTATGGGCCATAGTTTCCATACAGAAATCAACGGTTTTTCTCTTGAATTCCTGGTGTTGCTTTTTTTGTATTGAATACTCTGGATAACCATATTCGAGCATGTATTGCTCTTCTCTTTCAAAATGGTCACTGGCGTACTTGGTCATTTTTGTCAAGGTATCCGAGATAATTTCTGAATCAACTTTTGCTTCATTCATCTCAATCAATGTATTTACCATTATAACGATCTGTTTGTGTTGTGCATCCAGGACCCGAACGCCAACACTGAAGCTTTCATCCCATGCTATCTTTTCCATATCGATTCCATTTTTGTAATAGTTCACCACAGAGGGCACGGAGAACGCAGCGAAATACGAATTCCTCCCCCTGTCCCCTTCACAGAGGGGGATAAAGGGGGAGGGAAAAATCCGCAGCATGTTTCTGCTTATCCTCTAACAACCTCTGCGATCTCAGCGTTCTTTGCGGTGAGCCGAATTGTTACCTGTTTTTAAGGCTAATTTTTTTCACCGCAATTTCAAGGCTTGATATTTAATGCATAAATTGCATTGAGGATGGCTTCGTACCATTTGATACAATCACCAATTTTATCTTCTACCAATTTCAATTCTTTTGCTGTTAGTTTTCTCTCTAATTCCTCTTCTGCAACATTTTGAACATCTTCAATGTTGATGGAATAAATAATCTTGTTCTTGTTCATAACATTTGGTTTTAATATGAGTCAAATTTTTCTTTGGCTATTTCTTTAAATTTCTGTTGTAAACTTGTTTTGAATTCTTTTCCAATTGTATCAAAAGTATCCAATAATTCCTTAAAAGTATTTTTACCACCAAGAAAATTCCAGTATTCTTCTCCAACTAAAAAATCATTAGGATGATCCATCATTCCCACTTCAGTAAATCTTGAATAAGGCTCAGGATGATATGGGTTGTAAGGAAAAGCTAAAAAAACCTTTATCGGTGTTCTCCTTCTTGCAATCCATTCTAAAAGTTTTGTTTTGCTCTTTTCAAAAATATCAATATTTGGTTTTACCGTTTTTATTTCAAAATAATTTTCAACATTATCTCTCTTCATATAAAAATCTGCAATATTCCCAGATTTTTGAAAAACTCCGTTCTCCGCAGAAGCTTTTAGAACTTCTTCTGTTTCTTTAATAATGCTTGCATGTCTATTTCCGTTCCTTAATTCTGTAATAATATTTGCAATAGCAGACTTTTGAGAGGTCGAAATTGCTCCACCCACACCATAATTTCTGAAACATTCTTGAGAGTTTTCCGATGCAATAATTACCGAAACCTCCTCGTATATGGACATTCCTAAAGTTGTAGCCAATGAATGGATAAAAGAATAAGCAGCTATTTTTTCAGTGTCTTGAATAAGCCTAGCTAGGAATGGCATTGAAGTCGTCTCACGCCCATACCTTCTGAGCTTGTTTTCCATCTTTTTCGTTAAAAGGATTTTAATTCTATTTTTTTGATTTTCTGAAAGAGACATTTATTTATTTACCATTTGCTTTCAAGTGAAAAATAATTTCCGAATAAGCCCCTTTGTCTCTTTCAGTCCTGTTTAACACGGGACGTTTGTACTGATTAACTATCTTCATTCCAGCCTTTTCAGCTATATCAGGGTATAAATTGTATTTATCATTAGCTACAAGAAAGACATCAAAATCCGCAACAAGGTATTTCCGGCAATTGTTTAAAACTTCCGCAATGTCTTTAACGTAGGCATCACGAGCCTCCCTGCCTTGTCCTTTAGAAAGCGGGCCGATTTCCATTTTATCTTTTCTTTCAAAACCAAACAAATCGTATGCATAAGCGTGTTGATCGTGATAATCAATCAAACCAACGTAAGGTGGACTCGAAAACATTCCTTTAAATTTTTGTTTTTGTACTAATTCAGCAAAAGTAAGGTTCTTCTTTTTTAATACTTCAACAATATCAATCGTTTTTGAATCCCCTGCTAAACAAGCTTGATACGTATTTGTTTTCAATCCATCAAATTGTACCAGCCGTTTAATCGTGTCTTTGCTGTAACGTTCCCACCAACTCGAAATTGAAAATAAAGGCTTGCAGATTTTACCATGCTTGGCACAGTAATAAGTAGTTGTTACTGGTTCTTTCAGTGTGACTAAATCTGCATGTGTGGTTGCACGACAAGAACGAATCGTTCGACTTAGGATGATGCTAATAATTTTTTTTGTCTGTATGTTTTTAATTTGTTTAACAAAATTAAAGGCAAAATCTATTTCTGTTCTGATATGTTGTAAATACCATCTGTCCAAAAAGCTATCGGTTTTTTCCAGCATTAATTTTATCCCATATTGATTAATTAATTTTTGATAAACCGGTAAAAACTCTTTCTCCTTCTCAGCACCGTATTCATCTTCATTGATTTCTTTGCGTTTAACTTTGTACTTATAGCCAGGAACAGGAAAATATTTGTTGTTGAAACTTGATAGTTCTTCTATCAGTTTGCTTTCAAATGTAACAGTTTTAGAATCAGCAAAAAACTGCTTTAATACCTTTGTAATTTTATGAAGTTCATCACGTAGATTATCAAAATCGTATTTCCCAATTTTTATATTACTGATTAGCGCGTTAAAAGCTGAAATATCAATACCAACGGCATGCATTCCAAGTTCATTAGCTTGTACTAACGTAGTTCCACTGCCACAAAATGGGTCAAGTAAAATATCTCCTTTGTTAAAATATCCTTCTTTTTTGAAGTTGTCAGTGTGGTTGTCTAAAAAATATTCAACAAGTTGTGGGATAAATTTTCCTTTGTAGGGATGCAGTCTGTGAACATGCTTTGTAGTTTCAGCTTCTTTGTACTGGTCAAAAGATAAAGCCCAGTTTAAATCCCCACCGAGTTGGTCTCTCCATGAAAGTTCTCTGTGCCCGTTATAAGATTTGTAGTAAGTGATTAATTCCTGTTTGGAGACTTGAGTAGTTCCATTGCATCCGATTTTCTTTATGCGTCCGTATTGAATGAGATAAGAAATATTTGAAGTCGTCACGTTTTTCTTCAGATAGTCGCTTGCCCACTCACTAGCTTCTTTTATTGTTAATAAATCTTTCTCAATAATCATTTTATCTAACCATTCATTGTTACATATTCTTTACATGTATGTGAGATGATGCTGTTCAGAAATTAGGAATAATTATCTCATAATTTCAAAACGTGAGCAACTCTATTAATTCCTTCCTCGAAAATGCCTTGAACATGGCATCGTCTGATTCTACGATGGAATTCATGAGGGCGTTCTTGGTGATGATCATGGCATCAATCTTTTCTTCTAGTGTACCTTTGGTGATGAGCTTGAAGACCTGGACGCCGCGGGTTTGCCCGATGCGGTGGACGCGGTCGGTTGCCTGGTCTTCACGTGCGGCATTCCACCATCGGTCGTAGTGGATTACTATAGAGGCAGAGGTGAGATCGATGCCCAAACCGCCTGCCATGAGGCTCCCAAGGAAGACGTTGCAGTTGGGATCGTTCTGGAATCTATCGATAACCTTGCCCCGATCCCTCGTGCTGCCGCGTAAGGTTTCATATCTCACGTCAATATCCGCCAACCAATCACCTATGATATCCAGCATCTCCAGGTATTGAGAGAAGACCACGACCTTTTCTCCTGCCTCCAGCGCCTCTTCCATAATTTCCTTGAAAAGCTCAAACTTGCCCGATGCAGCTTTTCTGGGCGTCTTCCCATTTAAAACCAGTTTTGGATGGTCGCAGAGCCGTTTCAACTTGGTAAGCAGAGCAAAGATGTGGATGTATTCAACGGGCTGGTTTTCATCCCGTAATTTCTGGATGAGTTCGCTTCCCTGTTCTTTAACCATATCTTGATACATGACAATTTGAGCCGTCGCCAGGGCGCAATACCGTTTCTCTTCGATTTTCAGCGGCAGTTCAGTTAAAACGTCTCTCTTGAGTCGTCTTAATTTAAAAGGGTGGATAATTTTTTTCAACATCTCACGCTTTTCATCATCCTGATATTTTATAATCGGCGTCTCGTACCGCACCTTAAAATCCACCATACTCCCCAAATAGCCGGGCATCAGAAAATCAAAGATTGACCACAATTCCGCCAATCTGTTTTCAATCGGAGTGCCCGTCAAAGCCAGGCGATGAAGCGCCTTGAGTAACCTGGCTGCCTTACTCATTTGCGTCTTGTGGTTCTTGATCCTTTGAGCCTCATCCATCACTACGTAATTCCATTGAATCTTGCCGAGGTCTTCCAAGTCACGTGAAAGAATACTATAGGTTGTTATTACAACGGCCGGAAGGCTACTCGAAAGGAGGGTACTTCTTTCTTTTCCATAATATCGGATAAATTTTATTGTTGGGGCATGGATTTGAAATCTGGACGCCCAATGATCGAGCACTGAAGTCGGGCAGACGACCAGGTTGGGTAAGTTGGGCGCTGCTTGTCTGGCGGCAAGGATTAATACCATGGTCTGATGTGTCTTGCCAAGCCCCATCTCATCAGCCAGAATGCCGTTAAAATTGTTCGAGTGCAGGAACCAGAGCCACGCATAACCCGCTTGCTGATAGGTGCGCAAGCCGCCTTTGTATGAAGTAACAGATGGCGCTGGCCGCGGAGGAGCGGTACGATCAAAATTCGCTAAAAATTTCTGCGTTTCGTTACAGGCAGTTACCTTTACATCCTTGCCGCATTCTGCGCGGGTGCGCAGATATCCCAATTTTGACATCCTTATCCGACCATTTTCTATCATACCGTTGCCACGCTGCCAAAGGTTCAGAATGTCTCTGGGAATTTCAATATAATCCATACCCTTCTGGATACAACGGCCATTCTCGATACACGCAAGAATTTCAGAAAGGGTAATCGTGTGGCTTCCCACTGTATACATGGGATCCAGCCACAGCCAATCTTTATCGCAAACTTCTACCTGCACATGAGAGACCTTGGGGTCATGATGAATTTCCAAGCGTCGTAACCGTTCTGCCGGTTGAAATGAAGATTCAGAAAGTAACAGGTTGAAATCATTCTTAAGAAAATTGATAGCGCTACTTTCCCCGTAAACGAGCGGTTTTTCGTTGTTAAAATAAGGTTTTAAAAAGGAGGGAATAGGAGACAAGGGTCTATAGGTGTTATTTAACCACATCCATCCCTCTCCGAGCCTGTTTCCGGCAACTCGTTCCCACCGAAAGGTATGATTTTCATTCTCAATTTCCTTCGATTTCAGGATAGGAGACAACACGACATGCCCTTTGTCGTTTATATCGGCATGGAGATAAGGAACGAGGGGTGTTTTATTTAGCCTCACCTGTTTTGCCCGCTCCGATAGTTCTACATTGTAAGTTTGGGTTCCCGTCAATTTTTCAAAGATATGCGGGCTCTTCTCGGCTGAGATATGAAATACCGTCTCACCACTGCCTTGAGCGGGAACCAGTTTAAGTTCAAGCTGAGGCCCGCCATTGAGCAAGTCCACTTTGATATTGAATTGGCCAAAATCGGAAAAAATATCCAGTAATACGGATGCAGGATTCTGGTCATAAGAAGGAAATGGCGAAGAAGGTCGATTTAGCAAACTGAGCTTAGACGAATGGTATCGCTTGAAAAGCATGTCTAGCGCTGGTTTATACGACTTCTTCTTATTGCGCCTTTCAATCCACTGCAATATCGTTGCGACAATGTGCTTACATATCTCACCATCTGAGGCGTACAAACACGCACAATACATGTCACAAATTTCTCTTTCATTCGAAATGATTACCACATCATAAGCGGCAGACTCGCTCCCCGTAACCTCTGCCGTTAATTCCCCATTATTATATTTCAAATTATGGACACGACCATTTTTATAATACGTTTGTCCTCGACTATAGACGCCAATGTCGGTAATGTTCCTGATATATTCGGCCGTAACGGAATGCAAAAAGGATGTATTCATAATATCATCCTCTGTAAGAAGGGTGTAGAGATTGAAGTGGCATTAAAGATACCACATATATAACAATTTATCAATAAAAAGTCAACTAATGACCTTGAAAATTTTATTAAGCATCTAGAAATAAAAGTGGATAAGCATTTAACAACTATTGATATATTAAAAGTTATTCGCTATACTTTTAATATAAATCTCCTTATTAAAAGTTCCATGTATACAAAAATATGAAAGAAAAACCATTTTTAGCCGGTACGTACAAACAGCAATACCGTTATAAAAGCTTTAGTCCTTCAATAATCAACAAGCCCTTTAAATGGCAGGATGCAAAGATTCCCCTCCTTTTGGAAGAAGCAGGAAGGTTGTTAGGGGAACTTAATGCCTACTCATTACTTGTGCCAGATGTAAATTTTTTTATCCAAATGCATGTGATTAAAGAAGCAATCACTTCAAGCCGTATTGAAGGAACTCGTACAGAAATCGATGAGGCGCTTTTGCCGGAAGAGGAGATTAATCCAGAAAGACGGGACGATTGGGAAGAAGTACAAAACTACATGAAGGCAATGAACTATGCAATCGCCGAACTTGAGAAGTTGCCGCTTTCTATGAGACTTTTAAAGGAAACACACAAGATACTACTTTCAGGCGTAAGGGGAAAACATAAGCGTCCCGGAGAAATAAGGATAAGCCAGAATTGGATTGGTGGATCGAGTCTGCAAGACGCCTTTTTTATTCCTCCGCACCATAATGAACTTTTCGAATTGCTGAGCGAGCTGGAAAAATTTTGGCATAATCAAGAGTTGGATATTCCACATTTGATTAAAATAGCTATCAGCCATTACCAATGTGAAACCATTCATCCTTTTTTAGATGGTAACGGGAGAATTGGACGACTGCTTATTACCTTGCAATTGGTTGAGCGGAGGATTTTACGTAAACCAACGCTGTATCTTTCTGATTTCTTTGAACGAAATAAAGGCTCTTATTACGATTCACTGACGCTGGTTCGATCATCAAATAATATTGAACAATGGATCAAGTTTTTTTTATCAGGAGTCATAGAGACTGCCAAAAATGGCGCGCTGACTTTTGAAAAAATCATCATCCTGCGTCAAAACTACGAAGCTAAAGTACTAACTCTTGGAAAACGGGCAAAAACAGCTCAAAAATTATTGCTATTCTTGTTTTCTAGGCCGATAGTAAATGCCAAGCAAATTGCCAAGAATCTCAAAATAACGTTCCCTTCTGCTAACGCGCTGATAAAAGATTTTCAGCGATTGGGGCTTTTTCAAGAAATTACTGGGTTTGCCCGTAACCGATTGTTTGCTCTGTCAGAATATCTTAATTTATTTAAAAGATGATCGGTGTAGAAAAAGCTCCTTTTGTAATTTAGAATTCATTCTCACAAAAGTGGAATTTCAAATATTCACGATTGATGGGAATTCGGGTATTTTCATATGAAAGCTTTGGAATTTAATTTCGAACCGGAAAAGGTAGACACCCTTATTCAACTAGCTCTTCAGGAGGATATTGGGACAGGGGATATCACGACAGAGACCCTTATCCCAGACAATTTGATCGTAGAGGGCACTTTTATCGCGAAAGAATGTGGCATTGTCGCTGGATTGCCAGTCGTTGAGTACTTTTTTTCAAAGCTCGACAAAAACATTTTTTATAAACGATGGATAAAGGAAGGTGACTCAGTTAACAAAAGTGAACCCATCGCTGCGATACACGGTACTGCAAGGACATTACTTTCCGGTGAACGAATTGCCTTAAACTTCCTCCAAAGGCTTTCAGGAATTGCAACTCTCACGGCACAGTTTGTTGACCGCATTAAGCCTTTAAAGACCTCCATTATGGATACGAGAAAGACTATTCCCGGTTGGCGATATTTGGAAAAATATGCAGTGGCAGTGGGTGGCGGGGTCAATCACAGAATGGGACTCTATGACCAGGTACTCGTAAAAGACAATCACCTGGACATCATAAAAAATAAATTGTTATTTGACGCTTCTTCCCATGCCAGCACTATCGAAAATGCCGTATTGGCATTAAGGCAAAAAATTAAAAAGGGCATTTTAATTGAGGTAGAAACACGAACGCTGGGAGAAGTTGCAGACGCCCTTAAGGCAGGGGCGGATATTATCTTATTCGATAACATGGACATTCGGCAATTAAAAGAAGCCGTCACGGCGGTTAATGATTGGAAGTCTGCCCGGAACACACCTTTGCCGCTTACTGAGGCATCCGGAAATGTTACCTTAGAAAATGTACGCCTTGTAGCCCAGACGGGCGTAGACAGGATTTCAGCCGGCGCTATTACCCATTCAGCAAAGGCATTAGATATCTCTTTAGAAATATCCGGCTAACCATTCTCTCATTTCATGGCCTTAGCGCAAATATCCCTTCTGTAATGTGCCCCCTCGAAGGATATTTTCCGAATAGCGTCGTAAACAGTCTTTTGAGCCTCCTGTATATCTTTCCCAAGCGCAGTGACCCCTAAAACGCGGCCGCCATCGGTTACAATCTTTCCGTCTTTCATGGATGTTCCCGCATGAAAGACCTGGACATTATCGAGCCCTTTAAGCGTTTCAAGCCCTGTAATAGGCAATCCTTTTTCATATCTATCTGGATACCCCTTCGAGGCCATGACTACACAAATGGAAACACCGTCATTCCATTCAATCGCCACATCCTCTAAATTATTTTTCGCGGTTGATAAAAGGAGCGGAACT
>JAGWZR010000297.1 GCA_018968795.1 Planctomycetota bacterium
TCACGAGGCTACTGTGTATCGTGTATAGGCCTAAATGAAAAGGAAATTTTCGCCTATGTTGAGTATCAAGAAAAAGAAGACAAAGGGCAACTGCAATTAACGTTGTAATTTAAGAAACCCCCGGCTCCTGCCGGGGGAGAGTCATTGATGGACGGGGTACTTACACTCTTAAGGGCGTTGAATTACTAAAGGGTGAAGTTGAAGAAGAAAAGATTAAGGAAATTAGCATACAGTCTCCGGAAAAACGCGAATACCTAATTGAAACATATGCAAGGAATAGAGGATGGGTAAAAGAAGCAAAAGAAACATTAGGTTTGTATTGTCTATATCCTAGATGTTTAAATACTTTTAACAAACCGAATAATGAACCCTATATTGAAGTGCACCATATTATATCTCTTTGCGATGGAGGAGAAGATGCGATATGGAATTTAGCTGTAGTTTGTGCTCATCATCATAAAATGGCTCACTTCTCTGACATGCAAACAAAACATAGTCTTAAGAAAATACTTTTACAAGTAACAGAATTACGCACTCAGGAGTAATTATGACAGAAGAAAATAAATGGGCAAAAGTTATTGCAGAAAGATTGAGTGATGAATGGGATGGAAAATCAGATTTTCCGGAAGATGCCGAATTGCTGAAGGATGTATTGTTTCTGGCATTGAGTGCTGTTCCTGATAAATGTATGCAACTTGTTGGCACTGGAATTATCGAAGAGTCTTATTTTGAGACAATCGATTAGTAAAATAAGGCAACCTTACTAAAGGATTTCAAGCCTTAACGGGTTATATGGGAAAATTAGTTCAACCAAGAACTAATTGTATAGGCAAAAACTTTTTGGTCAGCCCCGCCCCTTACTCCAACCGCATTATAATTACCTGTTATCACAAATTCAAAGGGGATGGTTTGTCATAACTTTTGTCGTACTAAAGCATCTGCCTTTTTGGCCATTTCCTTCATGGTATTTTCCAGCAAAAGCCGATAGTGTTCCATCTCTTCCTCGCTGAGATAGGGTGGGATGGGGATGGGGTTTCCGTACATCATTAATGCGCGGGAAAAGGGTTTCGGTATGCGGAACCTATCCCAACTAGGAAGCTCCCAATAGCTGGATAATCCAACTACTGTTGGGATAATAGGCAATTGCGTCTTTTTGCCGAGATAGATGCTTCCATGCTGAACGATGAATCTCGGCCCACGTGGTCCGTCTGGCGTAATTGCCAGAGGATACCCTTCCCGAGCCTTATCAACTAATGCCTTTACAGCCCTTATGCCGCCTCTCGTTGTCGAGCCTCGGATGACGCCAAACCCAAGCCTCTTAATTACCTGCGCGATATATTCTCCGTCGGAGTGCTGGCTGATAAGCACCTGTATTTTTCTTTTCCTGCCCACATAGGCAGGGATAAGCATCATACAATGCCAGAAGGCGTAGATAACATGGAGGGACTTGGTTTTTTCATTGAATCCTTTTGGATCGTCGTCAATACGGATGGTAAGGGTCAATAATTTTATTAACCAAGCGCCCAAAATTCCCACGAGTAAGAATTTCAATTTTTTCATTTTTAACTTTTAACGGAATAACTGAACTCACCGCAAAGACGCAAAGAGCGCAAGGAAAAAAACAGAGGTTGAGGCAATGAGAGGTTGGGAAGCCGAGAAAATCTCAGCCTCATAACTTCCCAGTCTCCCAACTTCTCACTGTTTTCGCCTCCGCGGTGAATAGTCGCTTACCTTTTAACCATAGATAGATACAAGGCGCATTTGTTACAGCTTATGTTGTCGTTCTCGCAAAAATCCTTGAAGATTTGATACAACCCTTGCTGCCGCCTGGCAGAATTTACAATATTGCTTGACCTCTTTGTCTGTCCCAATACACGATGCTCCATAAATTTAGTCACGCTTGTTGAAGAAAGTGATTTGTAATTTCTGTACACGAGATGCAATATTTTTTCCAGCTTAATGTCGTTATGCCTTCTGGCGTAAACAAGTAAGACAGGGATAATGACGTTGATGAAGATATGAGAAGTCCTCTCTTTTCCAAGTAGTTTTTGCGGCTTTTTAAGTCTCTTCCCACCGATTGTGTAGTGATAAGACCAAAATGGGTCATGGACATCAAGGAAGAGGGATTGGATGCCGTTGGCTATTGTCTTGATGGCCACAGCATTTTCTTCGTAATTTTTTATGTCCTGCTCTTCGGCTGAAATGAGTTTTTGAAACACACATAAGATGTGTCGGAAGATGCCGTATGATGGAGATTCCGCAAGGATGTTGGCCATGGCAGAAATCCTCCTTTCCGGAAAATTTGCAGGTCTGGCGCCTGCATAAGTCCAGTCATTTTTTGTCATAGAAACTTTGCTTGTTTTGGTTTTGATTGTGTGCCATGCGTGTTCGATATCGTTTCTATATCCTCCTGTTTCTTTATCGGACGTTGGTTCTAAATTTCGTTGTTGCGGCAATAATCCAGCCATACCTAATAACAGCGCTTGCACATGTATCTTTTTCTCTTGAATAGGGGCATCCTCCGGAATTAAGTAGCGAATGTCTTCCAATGGAGTGCGTGAGGCTAACATCAGAAACGATTCTTTGTTGTCTTTGTATCCCAACGATTCCATAATGGCTTCATAAAGTATTCGTTCGATGGGTCTGCTTTCTCCCCACTTTTCATATCTTTTGGCTTTTTGGAGGATACGTTCGTCCCCTGCATAATCGAGGAAATGGTCTATCCATTGTTCATCTACCTTTTGACTTTCTATCTCCGTTTGGCAGTGTCCGGGG
>JAGWZR010000298.1 GCA_018968795.1 Planctomycetota bacterium
GGTACTCATCCTTAAAACATCTTCCATTGTTTTGCCCTGTAGACTACCCAATGTCTTTTGAGTGCCATCGGCTCTTTCAATCGCCTTAAAAGCATTAGCGGCTATATTGCTAGCAGCTTCCACTTGATCAGATGTTTGGGCTGATTGGACTGATTTTATAGCAGCCCTTGCCACGCCTGCAATTTTGCCTTGTTTATCAGATTGCAATCCAGCGATAGTGCTGACATTATTTTCAGACAATTCTTTTGCTGTTTGTAACTGATCTTCGTTTGGTCTTGGACTATCGGGCACGAAAGCTCTCATCACGCTGGCGCATCCGCTAAACATTAATACACAAACTACCAACCCTAAAATTTTATACTGCTTCATAATGTGCACCTCCTATCATTTTTTTGTGCTGCTTTCGCAGAACCTTGGGACTGAAGTCTTCAGCCCCTACACCGGTTGGCAAAAAATGTCGCCGAAGACCTAATTGATCTAAATTAGGCGCTGATTGGATATAATTTATATACTCTAGTCATAGTTTGCAACACTTTCTGAGAGCATATCAATTCTTATCGCTTATCATATCATCTCTTAAAAGTTTCATTGGGCTAAAAAAACGCATTGACTTTGTCTTGAGAATTGAGAGAATAAAACTGTAATTTCTAGAATTTCGCGACAATGTACCAAATGTCGGAGAGTTTATCAAGGATTAGACAGAAATCCTAAAACAATTTCAGGGGTTGTTTTGAGATGGAATATGATGTCGTAATTGTAGGCGCAGGCCCTTCCGGCGCGGCTGTAGCAAAAGGGTTGGTAAATGAGGGGCTAAAAGTTCTCGTGATAGAAAAAAAGAAACTTCCCCGCTACAAGATGTGTTCTGGCATCATTTTTAAAAAATCACAAGAAATCACTGAAAAACATTTTGGTAAAATTCCTGAAACGGCCTATGTTGCGCCGCACCTGTTAAAAGGGGTAAGGCTTTGGCCGGACGATGAACACTTTAGCGACTGGCCTTTCGGTAAAGAAGGCAGCGGCGCCCCAAACGTATGGCGTTCTGAATACGATTACTGGCTTATTAAAAATTCAGGGGCCGAAGTGAGGGATTGCTGTTGTCTGAAGACATTTAAAGATTCTGGTAATTACGTAACATTGGAGTGTTTAAATACCCTTAACAATGAAACGGCGCTTATTACCTGTAACTACCTGATAGGCGCAGAAGGCGGCGTATCGGTAATTAGGGCAGCGCTTGACCCAGAATTTGAAAAAAACCTGAGGTGGTACGTTGCTTATCAGAATTACTATGAAGGTAGTTCCGATATAGACCCCTATTTCTATCATGGTTTCCTGAACCCGCAGTATGGCAATGTGTATGCATGGTTTAACGTGAAAGACGGTCTTCAAATCTTTGGCGCTGCTGTAAAAAAGGGCGTGAAGATAAATCCCTATCTTGCGAAATACACCGAAATGCTGGGTAAAAGATTTGGACTAAAGCTCGAAAAGTTGATAAGGCAGGCTAGCTGCATGGGCAACGATATGTGCGTAACGGGCAGGTTTTATTTGGGGAAGGGCAGGGTGCTTCTGGTTGGGGAGGCGGCCGGCTTTTTGAATGCCTTTGGCGAAGGGATTTCGTGCGCATTATCAACAGGGCTATTCGCCGCAGAGGCTGTGAGTAGTGGTATTAAATCAGGAAATAATGCGCTTGCCCTCTATACGGAACTAACAAAATTGGAGAGAAGACAGACTACGATGTCCTGGAAGCTCGGCGCAAAGATAGCAGGCAGAGACCTCATGCCGTTCTGAGGACACTAGATATATCTATGGAAATATGGCAGTTCTTTGTTATTTTTGCAATTGGCGTTATAGCGGGATTTATCAATACCCTTGCCGGCGGCGGTTCGCTCCTTACCTTGCCGATGCTTATTTTTATGGGTTTGCCAGCAGCCGTGGCGAATGGGACCAACCGTCTGGCGATTACTGTCCAAAGCATATTCGCCGTTGCAGGCTTTCGAAGAAAGGGCGTCTCGAATTTTAAGCTGAGCCTTTTCCTGTCAGCGCCTGCGCTTGTAGGGGCTGTTATTGGCGCGCGGCTTTCTCTCTCTGTGTCCGATGCCCTGTTCCAGAGGATACTGGCCATAATTATGCTTCTTGTTCTCGGACTTATTCTGTGGGATCCTGTCCGTAGAAGACGCAGCAGTGTTCAGGATAACAGAGATGCGAATCAGTTGCTGTGTTGGAATTTCAAAGGAGGGGCGCTCCGCAGCGTGCCCCTACAGATCGATACCTTTTGTCATTCCGGGCGGAACAAAGAATCTTATTTCAGTTGGAATCGCCGCATCGCCATTATCATCAGTCTCTTCTTTGCTGGAATTTACGGCGGATTCATTCAGGCAGGCATTGGATTCGTCATCATTGCAGTTTTAACTATGCTTGGCAGATTAAATCTTGTGGAGACCAATAGCCACAAGGTATTCATTATTGGCATCAACGCATTATTTGCATTATTTGTGTTTGCTTACCATAGTAAGATATCATGGCCGATAGGGATGGCTTTAGCCGCTGGCAATGGCATCGGTGGTTGGCTTGGCAGCCATCTTGCGGTGAGCAAAGGTGAACGATTCATCAGGGTGATCCTTGCCGTGTGCGTTATTGCAATGGCGGTAAGGCTTCTGGAGTTATGCGAAAGAAAGATTTATTAAGTTCCATGGCGTATCTAAAGAATACTTTCCTCTTTACCTGAAAGAAATGGAATTTAGATATAACAATAAACGCTTAAATCTATTCACTCTATT
>JAGWZR010000299.1 GCA_018968795.1 Planctomycetota bacterium
GAACAATCACTCGCGCCAACAGCAGCAGCACGATTGAGCAATATAAAAATCGATACAGATAAAATAAATACGGCCTACGACACATTATGCGAAAGACACGAATACATAATTGTCGAGGGTATCGGCGGGTTACTGGTTCCTATAGATGAATATTATTTTGTCGTAGATTTAGCTAATGAAATGGAATTGCCATTAATAGTTGTCTGCCGTCCTACCCTCGGCACAATAAACCACACCTTACTGACTGTCTCGTATGCACGCGAACATGGACTGGACGTCAAAGGAATCATCGTCAATGATTCCACGGGAACATGTGACAATGTCGTCATGAAGACCAATATTGATGAAATAAAAAGATTAACTGACCTCCCTATATTAGGCACAATCCCTTTTGATAAAAGACTGGACACAAAAAATTACAACAAGGAATTCCTGATAAAGATTTTTAATGATAATATAGACAAAAATATTATAATATGATGCGTCATTGTTTAAGGCGACTTATAGCGAATACACAATTTCTCAGTTCGCATAAATTTACGTAGTCGCAAGCTTTAGTCTGTGTAATTTACACACCTTAAAGGATGCGGCCACCATTAATCTGTAAGGTATTAATTAATCTTTGGAGTAAAAATACATGAAGACTCAGTTAGAACTCGCACGCGAGGATATTATAACGGATGCGATGAAAGAAGCGGCTGCCTACGATAACGTTTCCCCGGAATTTATCCGCGAAGGTATCGCAAAAGGGCAGATCGTCATCTATGGAAATCCCAATAGGAAAGCGCGTGTGGTCGGTATTGGTAAAGGACTCAAGACAAAGGTAAATGCCAGCATTGGAACCTCCCCTGATATTATTGATATTGAGATGGAGGTGAAAAAGGCGCAAACTGCCGAAAAATATGGCGCTGACACCCTGATGGAACTTTCAACAGGGGGAGACTTGACAAAAATCAGAAAACGGGTTTTGGACTCCATTTCTCTCACCGTAGGCACCGTGCCCCTTTATCAGGCGGCAATAGAAACCAATAAGAAAAAAGGTTCCGTCGTACACATGGAGGCAGATTTCCTCTTTGACGTTATAGAACAACAGGCAGAAGAGGGTATCGGTTTTATGGCCATCCATTGCGGCATTAACCTCATAACCCTTGAGCGTCTTAAAAAACAAGGATACCGTTACGGAGGACTTGTCAGCCGCGGCGGTTCGTTTCTGACGGCATGGATGAATCACAACAAAAAAGAGAACCCACTCTACGAACAGATTGACCGCCTCATCGACATTATGAAGAAACACGACGTCATCCTCAGCCTCGGAAACGGCCTCAGGGCCGGAGCCATCCACGATAGCACGGATCGCGCCCAGATACAGGAACTCATTATCAACTCAGAGATTGCCGAATATGCCCAAAGCAAGGGTGTGCAAATTATTGTAGAGGGGCCTGGACACATACCCATCGATGAGATTGAAGCCAATGTGCTTATCCAAAAGCGTCTCAGCAATAATGCCCCATTTTATATGCTCGGACCCATTACCACAGACATTGCCCCTGGATATGATCACATTTCATCAGCCATCGGCGCTGCCTTATCGTCGTGTTACGGGGCAGATTTCATTTGTTACGTCACACCGCCTGAACATCTGGCACTCCCAGGACCTGATGACGTCCGCGAAGGCGTCATGGCCGCCCGTATCGCAGCACACGTGGGTGACATGGTAAAGTTAAAGGATAAAGCAAAGAATTTAGACTTGAAGATGGGCATTGCTCGTAGAGACCTGGACTGGAAGACCCAGTACGAAACTGCCATCACCAAAGAACGCGCCCAGGAGATTCGGAATAGTCGTCCTCCTATGGATGAGGATACTTGCACCATGTGTGGCAGTCTATGTTCGCTAAAGGGTGTAATGAAATACTACGAACAAGACCTCAAGAAAAGCCGTAAAAAAAGCGCAACCACAGCGGCATTTTAAAGCAGACACCCAACCCATACGCTTTAAAAGCCAAAAGCATAACAAATTTGCTATTTATCGTAATTCAGTATAATGATAAATTTTTAAATATTATATCGATATTATAGTTGATTGTCAGCATATTCCTGCCTATTTTTGCTCTATACTTATTATTTTATACAATGGCATGCTGGCAATCATAGAATAAAGATAAAAATAAATGTTAGACCGCATATGACCAACCATCAACGCGTTGGCGCCGTCTCAAATGCTCATGCTGGGCGTGAATTTGAGGCCGACGCACGCGAGTACTTCATGCGTGAGGAGGGGTTGAATCTTGAGGGCGGTCTGTCCGTCGAGATCGGTGTTGGTACGCTCAAGAAGTCGCATGGCTATGACCTGGGGAGTGAGAGTCCACCAGTCATAGTCGAGTGCAAATCGCACAACTGGACCGAAACTGGAAATATGCCAAGCGCAAAGGTCACAATGTGGAACGAGGCCATGTACTTCTTTCATCTAGCTCCGACCCGCTTCCGGAAGGTTCTCTTCGTGCTTAAGGCGCAACATCCATCCAGAAAGGAAACGCTGGCTGAGTACTACATCCGTCTTTACAGCCACCTCATTCCTCAAGGCGTAGAGGTGGTGGAGTACGACCCAAGCAGCAAGAAAGCACGGCACCTGAAGAATGCGGTCTAACCCCCAAATCAAGAGGGACGCTTCGCCAGCGGCGCTTCGCTGGCTGGCTCGTGCCCCTCATTTGGCACGTTATACGGCAATAATAAAAATGGAAGATTGGAGTTGTGTAGGTTGGGTTGG
>JAGWZR010000300.1 GCA_018968795.1 Planctomycetota bacterium
GGAGCCGATCCTGCAGAAATTGTATTTACCAGTTGTGGTACGGAGAGTGATAATGCGGCAATTTGGGGCATACTACGGGCAAATCCGCACAAGAGACATATTGTCACCTCTCGGGTAGAACATCCAGCCGTTTATAATTTGTGTAAATATCTTGCTCAAAATGGTTATCATGTAACGGAACTCGGTGTGGATAGCAGTGGAATGCTCAACCTGAATGAATTAGCCGATGCGGTAAGGGAAGACACTGCAATTGTATCAATTATGTACGCGAACAATGAAACGGGAGTGATTTTCCCCATCGAGGAGATCGGTAGTATTGTTAAGCAAAAAGGTTCTATCTTACATACTGATGCTGTTCAGGCTGTGGGCAAAATACCTTTAAATCTTTCTAAAAGCGCAATAGACCTATTAACACTCTCAGGGCATAAATTACATGCCCCAAAAGGAGTAGGCGCTCTGTTTATTAGAAAAGGAATTACGTTTACACCTTTTATTATTGGGGGACATCAGGAAAAGAATCGCCGCGGCGGCACGGAAAACGTTCCTTCCATTATTGGACTTGGCAAGGCATGTGAATTGGCAAAAAAATACATAGCCGAGGAACAGTCTCGTGTAAAACAATTGAGAGATAAACTGGAGAATGAACTACTTAAAAAGGCACCTGATGCAAGACTGAATGGACATAAAGTGCATCGTCTTCCAAACACTACAAATTTGAGTTTTGAATTTGTGGAAGGAGAGGCAATTTTGTTGCTCCTAAATGAAAAGGGAATCTGCGCCTCGTCAGGTTCCGCCTGCACTTCAGGCTCATTGGAACCATCTCATGTACTCAGGGCAATGGGCGTTCCCTTTACTGCGGTCCATGGCTCTGTGAGGTTGAGTTTGAGCCGGTATAATACGATGGAAGACGTTAACTACATTATCGAACATCTTCCATCGATTATTAGAAGGTTACGGGAAATATCGCCCTACGGTAGAGAAACAAAATTAAAGGAACAAACCGCGCGGGCATCGGCAAGGGCGTAGTACTATATAACATCCGTAGGGGCACGGTGATCCGCGCTCCTACTCCTTTGAAATTCCTCACACTGGTTCAATTTGCAAGATTGAAACCAGCAAAAGACTATTTCCCTTTCGTGGCCTTGATGATAACATATCGAGAAAATTCGCCTCGTTTTACAAGCAGAAGAATACCTTTTTCCTTATCACCTTCGCTTAAGGCCTTCTTGAATTCTGTCACGTTGGTGATTTTCTTTCGGTTTACCTCTTTAATGAAGTCGCCTTCTCTTATGTCTGACATGGCTGCTGGACTTCCTGGCTGAACGCCTGAAACAATTACACCGCTATTTTCTTCAATGCCTAGATTTTTGGCGAGTTCTTTTGTGAGATTCTGAACGGTCATCCCAAGATCTTTCCCAGGCGGCGCTGCACCCGGCCCCGCAGCAAATAAGTCTGAGGGTTGTTCACCGATCCTGACGATTAATTCCTTTTCTTTACCTTCTCTCAGAACTTTGACCTTCGCTTTTTTACCAACCTCCGTTTGTGCAACATTATTCCGAAGATGATTAACGTCTCGGATGGATTTCCCCTCATATTCAACTACAATATCACCGCGTTCAAACCCTGCTTCTTTTGCTGGAGAATTATCCTGGATCTCGCTTACAAGAACACCCTCGGTTACTGTGACATTAAACGACTTTGCCAGGTCGGGAGTAATATCCTGAATAACAACCCCCAGCCAGCCCCGCGTGACTTTGCCTTTTTCTACAAGGTCCTTCATGATGATTTTTACCATATTGACAGGAATGGCAAATCCAATTCCCTGATAACCACCACTTCTGGTGAATATAGCAGTGTTAATACCAATGACTTCCCCTCGTATATTAACGAGAGGTCCTCCGCTGTTACCTGGGTTGATAGCCGCATCTGTTTGAATCATGTCTTCGTACTGCGCAACGCCTACGTTAGCCCTTCCCGTTGCGCTAATGACACCGATAGAAACTGTTTGCGATAGACCAAAAGGGTTTCCAATAGCAATAGCCCATTGTCCCACTCGAATGGTGTCTGAGTCTCCTAATTTTGCGGAAGGTAAATTACTTCCTTCTATCTTTACTACTGCAACGTCCGTTTGCGGATCAGTGCCAATGACTTTCCCATCAAATTCTCTTTTATCTCCTAATGCGACTTTGAGTTCATCGGCGTCTTCTACTACATGGTTGTTCGTTATAATATACCCCTTTTCACTGTCAATAATTACACCTGAGCCAAGCCCTTGTATCTTATAGTCCCCTTCAGGAAACCGCGGTTTGAAAAACCTGTCAAAAAAATCATCCCCAAAAAAATCCCTGAACTGCTGAAACGGGTCGGATTCTTGCTCTTGGTCAGGACCAGGAGGCCTGGGTGGTTGAGAATGATACCGGTCATTCGGCATTTGTCTTTGTTTTTGTGGGCTATGCTTAAAGGTCTTTACTGAAGTGATGGAAACAACGGCTGGTTTAACCTGATTAACTACATTTTCAAAGACATGCTCGAACTGTTGAGCTGTGGCTAATGCCTCTGTATTGGATTCATTTGTCTGTTTGCTTGAAGCATACGACGGCATTGCAGGGAACAAACAACAAGCGCTAATTCCAACGCAAAAACCAAATACTAAAAGGGGATGAAGATACGATTTTTCTACTTTCTGAAGCATGACAACCTCCTTCAAGGTAAAAGTTTAATATCGCTAACATCTTTGCTGCATTTTATTTTAGATACATT
>JAGWZR010000301.1 GCA_018968795.1 Planctomycetota bacterium
GAAACACCTTTTGGGCGTGTGTGCTATTGCTCGGTGGGCTTGGCTGGAAGTTGCGACGGTTAAGTACCTGACATAATAACCTCCAATTTTATTTTTGAGATTATTGTACTATAAAATTAACCATCTGTAAAGGTTTTATGAAAACGTTATACTAATAGCCGTAAAGCAAGACGGCATTTAGTACGCCTATTTCATGTTCGGTCCGGAAATGCGGACTATTACGTGCGGCGGCAGGCGATGTTCCCTGTCTGCGGTCGCCGGCATAAATAAAAGGGAACGAGAGGAGCAGTAAGGTAATGAGAAGTATAACATGGGTAGCGGTGACGAGTATCGTGATTCTCGGAGCATTCTCCGCAGCAATCAGCGCGACGGCGGGTGAGAAAGAGGAGAAGACGACCATCGACAAAGTGCCAGTGGCAGTAAAGGCCACAATTGAGAAGGCAACAACCGGTGGTAAGGTTAAAGAAATTGAGAAGAAACAGCATGGCGGGAAAGTCATCTACGACGTCGACTATGTGAAGGACGGCAAGGAGAAAGAGATTGAAGTCGCCCAGGATGGCACGATCGTCAAAACAGAAGAGAAGACGACCATTGACAAAGTGCCTGCGGTAGTAAAGGCCGCAATTGAGAAGGCAACGGCCGGGGGTAAGGTTAAAAAAATCGAGAAGGAACAGTATGACGGGAAAGTCGTCTACGACGTCGAATATGTGAAGGACGGCAAGGAGAAAGAGATTAATGTCGCCGAGGATGGTACGATTGTCACGTCGGCCAAGAAAGAAGGCGACGAAGACGACGAAGATAAATAGATCATCCGACCGAACACCAGCGCATAGAGCACTACGGCGTGTCCGTTAGGCGTTAAATGGAGGCACCATGTCATTACTCACAGAACTTAAACAACGTGTGCGCCATCTCAAGGCGGAGACTTTTGCTCTTTACCTTGCTGCGCGTGACCCCAGAACACCGTGGTATGCAAAGCTTCTCGTTGCTGGCATCGTCGCTTATGCCCTCAGCCCTATTGATTTGATCCCAGATTTTGTGCCG
The DNA here is from genome assembly GCA_018968795.1 of Planctomycetota bacterium. Taxonomy (GTDB): domain Bacteria; phylum Planctomycetota; class Brocadiia; order Brocadiales; family Brocadiaceae; genus REEB58. The sequence continues at coordinate 1,045 of JAGWZR010000301.1, forward strand.
GTTCTTGGCTATCTGGATGATCTCATCCTGATACCAATAGGCATCGCCTTGGCTATAAAATTGGTCCCCCATCAAGTTTTGGCGGAATGCCGAGCACGGGCGCAGGAAACCATACAGAATGGAAAACCCGTGAGCCGGGTTGCAGGCGCGGTAATAGTCGTAATCTGGCTGATATTGGCAGCGCTCTGCATCGTGTGGGCTTATGGGGCATTCATGGTGCAATCGTGAGCACGCCCAACAATTCGCTCAATACGGACAGGCAAAAGCGGCGCTTCGCTCTGCTTTTGCCCGCCGGTTAGCTCCAACGTTGGTGGCGACACGAGGTCGCTTTAGTTACTATTTAGCAGTGAGATTATTGCTGACTAAACCCAGTGTTTCACCACTGGTATTTTAGGAAGGGATGCGTGTATGGTGTATCCATACAGGTGTGAAGCCCTTATATCTGGCTTCTGTATTCTCTGACAGTTGCCTTTAATATTTTGCTAACTGCACGAAACCCATCCACCGGCAGGAATGCGATATTAATCTGGTTTTCGGTCTGTTTGATTCTTCTCGGCTTCATGTTCCCTGTGCCTGGTTTTGATTGGTTTGAAGCAATAAGAAACACCTTTTGGGCGTGTGTGCTATTGCTCGGTGGGCTTGGCTGGAAGCTACGAAATTTAAAACAACTTTCTAAAGGCGCTGTTAGGTAAAAGGAAACGAACATGGGATACCGTGTCTATACCCGGATAAGAACCGTTTCAATTTGTTTTTATGAAGAAGTTAAACGATATTGTATCTCATCGGGAGATATCGAATGGCTTTAAGAAATGAATTAGAAAAACAGGGGCGTTGGCTTTTTAAATGGAGAAGTTACCTGCCTTTACTCATGCTTCCTATCTTGCTTATCGCTTTACGAGATTCTGAATATTTGGAGCGAATAGCAGGAAATTTGGCAGAAAACATTTTTGATGGTTTTTGCATTGCAATATCTTTTGTAGGATTGGCTATCCGTTGCATTACCGTTGGTTATGTTCCAAAGGGTACATCCGGTAGAAACACTAAAGGGCAAAAGGCAAAAACACTCAATACAACAGGTATGTATTCAATAATCAGGCATCCACTTTATTTTGGAAATTTTATTATTTTTTTAGGGGTGACGTTGTTTGTTGAGGTATGGTGGTTCAATCTTATTGCTATTTTAGCATTTTGGTTATATTACGAGCGAATAATTTTAGCAGAAGAAAAATTCTTACGACAAGAATTTGGAGATTTATATCTGAAATGGGCTGAGAAGACTCCCACATTTATGCTAAAATTTGGAAACAACCGAGTTTACCGTTTTCATTTATAAATGTCCTCAAGAGAGAATACGCAAGCTTTTTTGTAATAATAGTATCTTTTACTTTCTTGAAGATCGTCAGGGAAATATTTGCAGAGGGTAAATTAAAGTTAGATTTAGTTTGGATAATATTATTCATTGTGGGTTTTATAACATATATAATATTGAGAACGTTAAAAAAGAAGACAAAAATACTCGATGTTGAAGGAAGATAAAGTGCTTGCAACAAGCGCACAGCATTTTTACAGTCTGTACAAAATAATGTTCGTTTGTGGGATCACTATTCATGATCAGAATTATGAAAACAAGGCAGAAGAACATATATAAACGATATTTAATCTATTGTGAAAGGTTTTATTATGTGTACATATTTGAGTTTTAAATATATTCCACA
>JAGWZR010000302.1 GCA_018968795.1 Planctomycetota bacterium
GCAGCTTGTTGTAATTTTTCAAGGGCACTGGCCAACCCCAGTGGATTTCCTGTTAGCAGTGCCCCCCCCTTATCGGCTGCGTATTCTCGTGAACGAGAGATTGCCATTTGGATTATGAGCGCTGCAATAGGAGCTAAAATAGCTAAAAATAAAACCGCAAAACCACTCCCTCTGTTATTTTCTTCATCTCTTCCGCCATAACCGCCAAAAAGGGCAGTCCATCGGGCCATATTTGCCAGCATCATGATAGCACCTGCAACAGTTGCAACAATAGTAGATATAAGTATATCACGATTCCGAACATGGCTCAGCTCGTGTCCCAGCACTCCTTTTAATTCTTCCTGCGTCAGAGAGGTAATCATTCCTTCCGTAACCGCTACAGCAGCATGACTGGGATTTCTGCCTGTTGCAAAAGCATTCATGGCATTTGTTGGGATGATATACGTTTTAGGCATAGGTAATCCCGCATGCATTGTTAATTCCTTAACAATCCGATAATACGTTGGCGATTCATCTTCCGATATCTCCTTTGCACCATACATCTTCAGGACAATCTTATCGCTGAACCAGTAACTAAAAAAGTTCATCCCCATGGCAATAGCAAAGGCAAAAGTCGCACCTTGTCTTCCGCCAAACATACTACCCACCCAAACAAGTAATAACGTCAAAGCAATTAATAATAGAGTCGTCTTAAAATAATTCACACTTATTTCTCCAATTACAACTTAATTTAAGGACACAAACCCCGCTGCCCCATCCTTGTGCTTCCCCGTAACGTCACCTTGGTGATCAACCTGTATCGTGATTTATCCTTTAGCGCTACGTTTTTTACCCATGGTAGAAATTTTTTAGGAAATTCTACACCATAAAATTCACTATTTTTAAATGTTTCCGTAATTCCAAAAATTATTATAAGTACAGCTTATTTTTTGTCAAGGAATTTAATCTTGGCCATTTTAAGAGAAAAAAATAACAGAATCTGGGCAACCGCAGGCTTCAATCTTCACAAATTATGGGATAGGGAACGCTAGGATGTTTGTTCAAGTTTGTTGTAAATAGCTGCTCTTACTGCATCATACTGAGGTGAAACTTCCACGGGAAGGTTGGCGAAACGCGGGATTACTTCTTCCAGTTTATTCTCATGGTAATCTATCTTAAATTCGGGAAATTTTAAACCATGCGCAGTTGAGATAACAACAACCTTTTCTTCAGGCAATATCTCTTTCCTCTTTACTAATTTTATTAACACTGCCAGGGCTACCCCTGTGTGTGGACAACTAAACAACCCCGTTTTATCCGCTTGTGCAGAAGCATTAGCCAATTCATCCTCTGTTGCCTGCTCCACTATACCGTTAAAGCTTTTTAAGACGTTGATAGCCTTTTTGTAGCTGACAGGATCGCCTATCTGAATGGCGTTCGCAAGAGTTTTCTGCGCCTTTACCGGCTTAAACTCTTTGAAACCTTTCAAATAACTAAGATAAAGAGGATTTGCCTTTGCGGCCTGCGCACACACGATGCGAGGCTGCTTATCTATTAAACCCAAGTCCTTCATCATAAGAAATCCTTTCCCCAGCGCTGCAGTGTTACCCAGGTTTCCCCCGGGAACAATTATAACATCTGGCACTTCCCAATCAAACTGTTGGACTATTTCGACACTTACTGTCTTTTGTCCCTCAATACGCAGAGAATTCATGGAGTTTGCCAGGTAGATGTTGTTTTTACCGCATATCTCCTTTACCAGCTTCATACAGCCATCAAAATCTGTATCCAGAGACAAAGTAAGCGCCCCATTTGCGATAGGCTGGATGAGTTGCGCATGAGACACCTTATTTTTGGGCAGAAATACAATTGCAAGAATACCAGCAGCGGCGCAATACGACGCTAATGCAGCAGAAGTGTCCCCTGTGGAGGCGCAAGCGACGGCAGGAATTCTCTTTCCTTCGGCGATCATCTGCTTAACCATAGAGACCAGCACGGTCATCCCCAGGTCTTTAAAAGAGCCGGTGTGGGCATTTCCACACTGTTTGATCCATAGGTCTTCAACGCCAAGCTCCCTTCCGAGCCGTTCGGCCCAGAAGAGGTTGCTGCCGCCTTCGTATAAGGAAACGACGTTCGCATTATCAACTTCTGGACAAACCCATTCCTTCTTGCCCCAAACGGAACTCCCGTAAGGCCACTTGGAACGTCTATAACGTTCATCAAACAACCGCTTCCAATGCTCTGGAGAGTGCTTACGAAGCTTGTCTAAATCATGTCTGACCTCCAACAGATCGCCGCATTTTTTACATTGATAGACGATCTCATTCAACTCATATTTTTCATCGCAGCCAGAAATGCATTGAAACCACGCCCTATATGGCATGAATTACCTCTCCTCTACACTCAATTTATTGCTTCTTTATAATTATTGTACGAACTGCCATTTGCATTTTAATTATAGGCGTGTAGACGTATAATTACAAGCAAAATGTACATAGTCAGGACACGGAAACCATTTTAATTTTGACAAAATTGCTTTTGTTTTGATAAGATTCTGAACACAGTGTATATGCAGAAATTTTTATCAAAAATATTCTCAAGCTTTCCAAAAATAGATGGACAATCCATCAGACGCGAGTTTAAGCACGCCTTTAGCACGGGCATATCCAATGAAAACAAAATATTGAACGAAAAAGAACTAACTCTCATTACGAAACTGATTGCCATAATCCAAAAAAGAAACCTTATCGTTCCAGCCACAATGTTTCTTGAA
>JAGWZR010000303.1 GCA_018968795.1 Planctomycetota bacterium
TGGCCTCCGCTTCGCTCCGGGCAGCCATTCATCCCCAAGCTCAAAAGCTTGGGGTTTTCTGGCTGATTTTATAAATTAGAACACCGATGTCGCAGAGATCGAAGTCAGGCGGTTGAGAAGTTGAGGGATTTGGATTCCCAAATTCCAGACTTTCCACCTCCCTTCTCTGCGTTCTCAGCGCACGCTGCGGTAAACTATTACATTAATATCGGAGATTAAAAAATGAAACTTTCAAAAAATCTTGTAACGTTTCGGTTAAGACTAAAAAATGTCCCTGGCACACTAGGCATGGCGCTCACAACTATTGGCAAACTTGGTGGAAGCATGGGGAATATCCAGATTATCAAGGCAGAAAGGAATTTTAAAATTAGAGATCTGGCCGTTTATGTCGATACAGACAAACAAGTCAAAGAAATTACAGATGCACTTTCTGCCATTGAAAAGGGTCTTGTTGAAGTCATCAGCGTCAAAGACAAGGTTTTCGAACTCCACGAAAAGGGGAAAATTTTTTTGAATAATCGCATCAGCATCACCACCTTTGAAGATCTTTCATGGGTATATACACCCGGTGTGGCCAAAGTATGCAAGGCTATCCAAGAGCGACCCGAATTGGCCAGAGAATATACCATTATCAAGAATACCGTCGCTGTTATTACCGATGGCACAGCCGTCCTAGGATTGGGTGATATTGGCCCTGTAGCCGGAATGCCCGTCATGGAAGGCAAGGCCATGTTGTTCAAGGCATTTGGGAATATTGATGCATTCCCCATTCTTTTAAACACCAAGGATGTAGATGAAATAGTTAAAACTATTGTTAACATTGCCCCGACCTTTGGGGGTATTAATCTCGAAGATATATCGGCCCCCCGTTGTTTTGAGGTCGAGAAAAGATTAAAGGAAACCCTAACCATCCCCGTCTTTCACGATGACCAGCACGGCACTGCCGTAGTCTGTCTTGCAGGTCTTATCAATGCGCTGAAAGTGGTTAAAAAGAAGTTGGAAGATATTTCTATTGTAATCAGCGGCGCTGGCGCAGCAGGGACGTCGATTGCGAAAATACTCCTCAATGCGGGAGCAAACAATATCGTGGTCTGCGATACGACAGGAATCATTTATAAAGATAGAAAGACCCACATGAACTATGCCAAGGATGCCCTGGCACAAATCACAAATCCACAGAATGAAAAGGGGTCAATTGCTGATGCCTTGAGAGGAAAAGATGTTTTTATCGGCGTCTCAGGGCCAAATATCATTACAAAGGACATGGTGACGACCATGAACAAGGACTCTATCGTATTTGCCATGGCAAATCCTACCCCCGAAATCGAACCTGATACGATTGAGGGTATTGCAAAAATTGTTGCTACGGGCCGATCAGATTATCACAACCAAATTAATAACGTGCTTTGTTTTCCGGGTCTTTTCAGAGGGGCGTTAGATATAGGAGCAACAACGATTAATGATGAGATGAAGATGGCAGCAGCCCATGCTATAGCAAATGCCATTGAGGAGGAACATCTATCAGAGGACTACATCATACCGAGTGTCTTCAACGAAAAGGTACATAAAGACGTAGCCTCTGCCGTCGCCGATGCTGCCGTTAAAAGTGGTGTGGCCACTCGACAGAAGCTTTAAACAAGCACAATCAATATCACCTGCTAAACTATTTAGAAATGGAGTTCCATACCTTCATGTGCAGCAAAACACTCCATAACATGAGAAAACCTGCTTGGGTTTTCCTTGCAATCGCAATCTGCCACAAGAACGTCAATGTGCTCATCGAAGTGGTCTGGGTCATGGTGAAAGAGTGCGAGCTTTTTTACCCTTCCGTCTTTAGCAAGCCTCATTACCTCGCCAAAAGGAGAATGTCCCCAACCAACCTTGGTTTTGTATTCCTCATCTGTATATTGGGCATCGTGTATAAGCAAGTCGGCTCCGCTGATTAATTTTAAAATCTTCTCCCTTGTATTTGACCTGTACGCTGTCTCAGAATACTTGGCTGCCCATAGCGGCACAAGCTCATTATCGCTCAAATAACATATCTTTACCTTTTCAAAATTTACCACGTATCCCATAGCTTGGCCTGGATGATTAATATATATAGCATCAACTCTCGTCCCTTCAATATCATTGCTTCCTTCTGCTAGTATTTGGAACTGGAAATTTGCCGCCAAAGTGTGCAATTTGATAGGAAAATAAATACTTTCCATTTGATTAGAGATAATCTTGTCCAGCCTTGCTCCTTCCAGATCCATCCCAAGTACGACAATATTATTTCCTTTGATATAAGAAGGCATGAAAAAAGGCAACCCCTGAATATGATCCCAATGAAAATGGCTTAAAAATATGTGAATTTTATGCTTTTTCCGCCCCTTACACAACGTATTTCCAAGTTCTCTGATACCCGTACCAGCATCAAATATAAACAACTGATTATTGGGCAATAGCACTTCTACGCAGGGCGTATTTCCTCCGTACTTTACATACTTTACCCCAGGAGTTGGAATAGATCCTCTAACCCCCCAAAATTTAACCTTAATCCCAACCTTCAACGTGCATCCCCTTAGAAAATTTAATCAACCATTCTACCACATTCGATTTTTGGAAACTTTCTGTATCATTATAATCAACGCTTCAACGCATTTTATCTGTCTTATTATGTCTATTTTTATAATACATGGCATAATGGCATGTCAAGTTTATTACTGAATTCTCTGACTTTAGTATGGTTAACTATTGCATATTTTGTC
>JAGWZR010000304.1 GCA_018968795.1 Planctomycetota bacterium
CCCGGGACTCAAAATGTATGGGGCATTGCCAATACCTGTAGTCGCCTTAACGGAATGACAAAAATCACAGATGACGCCCCCCTTTTCATCCTCAAGAGGCAGATTGACTTCTCCACTACTATGACCAATAGGGAAATGACATCGAACACAAGATTCTATATTTCGTTTTTGTGATTCTCCCTCTGCGGTTTTTTTACCCAAATTATAAAGGGCTTGGAAAAGTGGATTTCGCCAAGCGTTGGCATGCGTGGAACCGCTCCACATCTTAAAAATCTCAGGGTGACAGGCCCCGCAAGATATTGGACTAAAAAATTGACTTTTCTTTACATCCCCAGGCACTGTAATAGCCTGATCCACAATATTCTCAGGCTTCTTTCCAGGAGGGAGTTTCCACGTAGGTGACCATTCCCGCGGATCGCTTGCATGAGCAATATTCAAAGAGACAAAAGGCAAACTTAATAATATTACTAATTTGAAATATAGACGCATAAAGTTTAATATCCTCATATTGTATTTAATTATACTGAAATTTTCTGTTATATTACAGAAAGTTATCAGGAGAAAAAACCTTTAGTTGTCGGATATGAATAGTCCAGAATTGAGTAGTGTCATCTATTGATTGATTCTTGTTTCAGATAGTATACTTACGAAACGGAAATCACGTAACACACTCACGGCATACACAAGATGGAACGAATGAAGATTGCTTAAATTCGGCAGAGAAAACTAGAACTAAATTGCGGTAAACGGGTACAGCAGAACTCTATCTTACGCGAAGTAAGTACATCAGCATTAGTTTATAGCACGCAGAGTAAAAACGAGGCTATTTAGTTTATTTCTTTTTATCTCGTAATGATTCTATCACCTCATCTACGAGACCATACGCTTTTGCCTCTTGAGAGGACATATAGAAATCACGGTCAACATCCTCTTCGATACGTTTTAATGGTTGTCCTGTATGCTTCACCAGGATTTCATTCAAACTTTTTTTCATCCTCAAAATCTCTTCTGCCTGAATACTAATGTCTGTAGCAGTACCACGCATACCACCCCATGGTTGGTGTAACATAATTCGGGTATGGGGCAACCCATGCCTCTTTCCCTTCGTCCCACCGGCAAGGATGATAGCGGCCATACTATACGCCTGGCCTATACAGAAAGTTGCGACATCGCATTGCACAAATTGCATTGTATCATAAATAGCAAGACCTGCCGTAATTGAACCACCCGGAGAATTAATATAAATATTGATGTCTTGATTCTTGTTCTCGTTCTGGAGGAATAGTATCTGCGCTATGACCAGGTTTGACAGGGTATCCTCTACGGCTGAACCAATAAAAATGATACGGTCTTTAAGCAACCTAGAAAATATATCATAATGTCTCTCGCCATAGCCAGTTTTTTCAACAACATAAGGCACGAAAAGACTGCCATAAGCCGCCTGAGATTTTACAACGGGAAATTCACCACTTTCTAACTGCGATAAATACTCTTTATACACAAAATCTCCTATTCATTTTTATTTCCCATTTCAATTCGGTGGGTTTGTATTATTCTTCGATCTTAGCTTCTTTAATGAGTAAATTTAACACTTTGCCTTCCCGCATATCATTTCGCAAATAGGACAAACTCCCCTGACGTTCTAATTGTTTTCTGACGCGCATCGTGTCTGTATTGTACGCCCGTGCAATATCGGAAATTCGCTGTTCTACTTCATTTTCAGTAACAAATATCTTCTCTTTTTCAGCAATATAATCTAAAACAAGAGACGCCTTCAATTCCCGCATCACGGATTCCGCTGACGCATTTTTTATCGCTTCCGTCTGCTTTTGAATCTCCTCTAAGGGATACCCCTTGTTTAATAAATCCAATTGGTGTTTGTATAGCCTTCGTTCTGTCTGATAATTCAAGAAATCTTGCGGTAATTCAAATTTTGTTTGATTCAAAAGTATATCAAGTATTTGGTTCCTCAAATCATCTCCAACCCAATTCTTTTTATCAATCTCAATTCTCTTACGCAGGCTGGATTTTAAATCTTCCACAGAATTAAAACCAAACGTTTTGGCAAAACCTTCATTAACCTCGGGTGGAGTTAGACGCTTTATTTCTTTTATCGCAAGTTTGAGTTTTGCGTCCTTCCCGCGATATTCCTCTTTCTCAAAGGCATCCCCCAGCTTTACATCAATACTACATTCTTTACCGGACTTTATACCCTCCAATTTCGCAGCTAAATCAGGAATTTTTGTATTGGCAATCACAGCGTCATTCACCACCAAGACTTCTATATCGCTATCTTCTAAGACACACTTCTTGGCTACTTCTATCTTATAATCGCATATTACGCGGTCTCCCTTCTCTACCTTTCCATCTTTTACCACGGCTAATTGCGCTTTCCGGAGACTCATACCCTGTAAAGCCTTTTCTACATCTTCGTCAGTTACAGCAATTGATTTTTTCTTCAACTTTAGACCCTTGTATTGTTCTATTTCAAAGGTAGGCCAAACCTCAAGCGTAACATCAAAGTTAAGCGGTTTCCCAATCTCTAATTTAATTTCACCAAATTGGGGATTCGCCACAGGGTTTAGTTTGTGTTCTTCGAGTGTTTTCTGATAACAATCACTAACAACTGATTGCTTCACCTCGTCTTTAATCTGAGCGTCAAACCGCTTTTCAACTAATTTTCGAGGAGCGTGCCCTTTCCTGAAACCTGAAAGTTCTACCGTACT
>JAGWZR010000305.1 GCA_018968795.1 Planctomycetota bacterium
GCAGATAACAGCGGGCTAAAAGACAATAAGATTAAAAGGCATATTGCTACGCATTTCTTTTAGTCTAAAACCGTTAGCGGAACATATGACCAATTTTCAAAGAAAGAAGTGTAATAGCGTAATATAATTAAGGCGGGATGATGTAACCTAATGAAAATCCAGATAGATTCACATACGTTAGAACGAGCAGAAGAAAGAGGCGCGAGTGAGGAAGAAATTAAGGATGTAATTCAGACAGGCTTTTCTATCGCTGCCAAATACGGAAGGATAGGAAAAGCGAAGATCTATGAGTTCAAACAAAATCGCCATAATAAATATTATGAACAAAAGAGGGTCGAGGTATTCTATACTATTGAAAGAGATAGAATGGTGACTGTTACCGTGTACGTATTTTATGGGAAGTGGGAGGAGGCAAAATGAACATTACCTACAATGATAAAACGGACATTCTTTATATCAGACTTGACGACAGAAAACAGGACGTCATTAACCATCGGGTTACTGAAGACATTGTTTTAGATATCGGGGCGGAAGACAGGATTATAGGCATAGAGATTCTGGATGCTTCAAAGCATGTACCGCTTGAACGACTTTTCCCTATTAAATATGAATTTTCCAAAACATAGTATAAAGAAAGTAAATGAAATTTATCTTTAGGAATTTTAATTTACCCATGAAAGACACGAAAATGACTAAATTCCATTCGCTTCTTTTCGCATGTTTTGTGGGTAATATGCTGCTTCTGAAGACAGCATAATTTAATGTTTAGGAATTTCAAAGTTAGCCACAAAGGCACTAAGGTTTTTTTGTGGCTTTGTGTCTTAGTGGCATAAGAAGTTGCCGAATACCTAATTGATTTTTAGTTCATTATCGTAAGGAATTATGATTTAATGTGTGCGATGAACATCTGAAATCTTATAACATAAATGGAGATTGTTTTTAAAATCCGTCTGGATTTGATTTGGGAGACACAATGGTGTTGAAAGTAGGAATTATTGGGGCTACGGCTTATACAAGCCTTGAACTCATAAAAATTCTCCTGCGTCATCCAGAGGTAAAGATTGCCTATCTCGGTGTTCGTCGAACCGACCGCCCCAATATATCTGATATTTTTCCAGCCTTAAAAGGACTGCTTGATCTGCCGTGTGAAACGATTGAGCAGAAGGAAGTACCAAAAAACATTGACCTCGCCTTTATTACCTTGCCGCCAACCGTCTCTATGCAGTATGTTCCGCTATTTACAAAAAGTGGGATTAAAGTCATAGATTTTAGCGCCGACTACCGTTTTCGTGACAAATCTCTTTATGAGAAGTGGTACAAGGCGCAGCACACAGACAGCAAAGGCATAGAAACTGCCGTATATGGACTTCCTGAGCTTTTCAGGAATGAAATTAAAAAGGCCAACCTCGTGGGCAATCCCGGTTGTTATACCACTGCCACGATATTAGCCCTAGCCCCGTTACTTACAAAAGAACTTGTCTATTCGGAAGATATTATTGTGGATGCAAAGTCGGGGGTGTCCGGGCGCGGGCGTGAACCCAAAGAGGATACACACTATTGCGAATGCAATGAGAACGTAGAGGCATATAGCGTTGGAGGACATCGTCACAGCCCAGAGATTGAACACATACTTTCTATCAAAACAAATCAAAAGGTATCCATCCAATTTGTCCCACACCTTATTCCTATGAATCGCGGCATTCTGTGCACCATCTACGCGAAGCCGAAGGGCAGGGCAAAGGAAGCAGTCCCAATTCTTACCGATGATACAGTACATAACCTCTACAAGGAATTTTACAACAATGAACCATTTATCCGCCTTAAAGAAGGCAATGAGACGCCAAAGACAAAAGACGTAATTTACACTAATTTTTGCGATATCGCCACAAAGGTAACCGAAAACCGCATCATCATTCTTTCTGCAATCGACAATCTCATCAAAGGCGCCGCCGGTCAAGCAGTACAGAATATGAACGTCATGTGCGGATTGGATGAAAAGATGGGACTATTGTGAAATCAATATACCTACCCATTATCTTAGTAAAAAAGTAAAAAGGAAGAATATGTAACTTCTGTTTATTGTCAAAAGAAATTTGACTGTTTTATAATCCCATGTTACATTATATGCCAATTATTCTGAAACCTCTGGGTGAAGGTAATATATTGTCTCTTCGTCTTGTTGCAAAGTATACGCTTCAATACCGTATTAATTAAGCACGTGGGGTTATGATAAGACAACCGGCTGTAGCAGGCAGTTTTTATAGTGGAGACGCAATTCAGTTAAAAAGCGATATCGAAGGTCTCGTGATTAAGGATTGTAAAAAACAGCTTGCTTTGGGTATTGTTTCTCCACATGCTGGGTATATGTATTCAGGACGTGTTGCAGGAAATCTTTACTCGAAGATTAAAATACCTGATACCGTAGTCATATTAGCGCCCAATCATACAGGTTATGGCGCATCATACTCCATCTGGCCGGGTGGATTGTGGCGTACGCCGCTGGGCGATGTTGAGGTGGATGAGGAGGTAGTAGACGAACTGGTGCATGTGTGCGATCTCGGTGAGAAAGACCGGGAAGCACATGAGCGTGAACATGCCGCAGAGGTGCAGATACCCTTTATCCAATATTTTAATCCGCATATCAAAATCGTTGTGATGGTCATCTCTTCCGGGAATATTGCAGACCTTAAAAATATAGGGAAAAGTTTATC
>JAGWZR010000016.1 GCA_018968795.1 Planctomycetota bacterium
TCTTTCTTTCAAAATTGATAGGTTGTATGGTGAATGATGTGGTGCTAACGCGAGACGAAATTGATGGATTGTTATCGAATCTTCTTATTTCACAGAGTCCTCCAACCGGACGAACCAGCTTGAGCGACTATCTAGATAAGCACGTCGACATTGTGGGAAAGAGGTATGTCTCCGAGCTGGAGCGACACTATCGATGACAGGTTAGATTTGTAGGGTGGATTAAACGTGAGCAAATCTACCATTTCAATTATATTCTTACTCCAACCTTTTTTAATTTCTTTCTTTTCGCGACTATTTTTTATCAAGTCAACTATAATCGGGCTAAACAAGCCCAACAACCATCCAAGAAACAGAGATAGAACATTCTCACCAATTGTCATTGGTCACCTTTGCTCAAGCCAACCCGTATTTCTCAATATTTCGGTCTGCAATCTCCTGAATCTTCTGTATTTCTTCCTTTCCCTTTGGTGATTTAAAGAGATGGGCAAAACGGCCTTGGATCTTCAGGTACTCTTCCACAGGTGTTTTTGGGGTCGTGATCTTCCTTACTTTTGTTACCTTGCCGTTCTCCATTTCAAAGACAGGATAAAGCCCTGTTTGCACGGCTAATTTAGCAACCTTGATGGTAAGTTGGGGATTCGATCTCCAACCGAGCGGACACGGGGAGTGGATTTGCATGTATTTTGGACCAGTTATAGAAAGCGCCTTTTTTACTTTGTTTTCGATATCTTTTGGGAATGCTACGGAGGCCGTTGCGACATAAGGAATGCCGTGTGCGGCAGCAATACTGGGCATGTCTTTTTTGTTGTGCTTATTTCCCCATGAAAGTTCACCGCAAGGGCTGGTTGTTGTCATGCAGTCAAATGGGGTCAAGCCGCTGCGCTGAACGCCGGTGTTCATGTATGCTTCATTATCATAACAAACGTAAAGAATATCGTGTCCTCTTTCCAGCATACCGCTCAGCGCCTGTAATCCAATATCGGCAGTTCCACCATCGCCTCCCTGCGCAATAACCTTTGCCTCGTTTTGTCTTCCCAGCGCCTTTAAGGCTACCTCTACACCCGATGCTACTGCTGCTGAATTTTCAAATAATGAGTGGATAAAAGGTACTTCCCATGAGGATTGAGGAAATCGTGTCGTAAAAACTTCAAGACATCCTGTGGCATCTGTTACGATTATATTAGGACCAGCAGCACCTAGCACAAGTTTTGCGGCAAGCGCCTCGCCGCACCCTGTACAGGCGGTATGACCGGAAGCTAAAAGTGTTTGGCATGATTGCTCTTTAGGGGCTGCCAGTGTTGTAGTAGTCATGAGTTCTTTACTTACCTCCAATTAATGCTTCGTTGAGTCCGATAAATTTTTCTTCCGACGATGCCTTTACGGTTTCTTTAATGGTTTGATGTATTGTATCGACAGTAATATCACGGCCACCTAAGCCAAGAATGAATCCATTGATCTTTGGGGTTTTGGGTTTGCCATAGAACACGCTCTTTATTTCATTTACCAAAATGCCGCCATACCCCAAAGAAACGGCTTTTTCCAACACGGCAATTTCTTTTACATGATTCAGAGCCTTATAAATTTCATCCTTTGGGAAAGGTCGGTATGAACGGACCTTGAGGACGCCGACTTTTTGTCCTTTCGCTCTCAACTCATCTACGATATCTTTTATGGTACCGATAATCGAACCCATTGCTACCAGTACCAGCGAAGCATCTTCTACCTTATAGGTATCAATAAGACCGCCCTGAAATCTGCCGAATTGATTATGGAAATCAGCCGCAACGTCACTAATAACCTGTAGTGATGCATGCATCGTTTTCTCAATAAAATAGCGTGTTTCCATGTATCCATCCGGGCCAACCAGGGTACCGAAGGTGAGTGGATTTTTCGGTGTTAGATAATATTCTGGTTTAAATGGCGGCAGAAATTTATCTACCTGCTCCTGAGAAATAAGCTCTACGGGATCAAATGAATGGGTAAGAACAAATCCATCCATGCATACCATGACAGGAAGCATAATGTCTTTATTCTCAGCAATTTTGAATGCCTGTAAATGCATATCGCTTGCTTCCTGGTTATCCTCGGCGTAGAGTTGTATCCACCCGCTATCACGTGCTGTCATAGAATCTTGTTGGTCATTCCAGATATTAATTGGGGCAGATACGGCGCGGTTGACGCAGGTCATGACCACGGGAAGCCGCATTCCTGCGATATTAAAAAGCACCTCGATCATGAGCAAAAATCCCTGAGAGGTGGTGGCAGTGTATGTCCTTGCCCCTGTCGCACTAGAACCTAAAACTACGGATGCCGCTGAATGTTCACTTTCTACATTTACGAATTCTGATTTGAGTTCTCCGTTCGCCACCAATTCCGAAAGATGTTCTACAATGTGGGTCTGTGGTGTGATAGGGTAGGCAGAAATCACATGGGGACGAGAAACGGCAACTGTCTTAGCAACAGCAATCGAACCTTCAATAAATGTTGTACTCATTACTTCTCCTCCACTACCATTTCTATATCGCTTGAAGAGCACTCTTCAGCACAAATCCCGCAGCCTTTACAATACGCATAATCAACCGTGTATTTCTTTTTTTCTATCATCGTAACACAACCCTCAGGACAATAGATCCTGCAAAGGTCGCAACTATTGCATTTTTTTTGATGGAAAATGGGTTTAAAATTTCTCCAGCCTCCTGTTTGATTGGCCTTACTGGTACCAGCTTTGGCAATAGCGCCTAAATCTAATCTCATACTGACTCCTTCTTGATAAAATCAAAAGCCTTCAATACGGCTGCAATATTTTTTTCTCCGACCGAGCCCGGAAACTTATGCTGAATTGCTTTTCGGATACCTTCTAAGCTAATTTCTCCTGTAGCCGCAGCAAAGGCTCCTAGAAGTGTCGTATTCATGATGGGCCTTCCAATCACTTTTAAGGCAATTTCCATTGCCGGAATCGTTTTTACTCTTGCCTTTGTATTAATACCTAACTCAGTAGCTTTCTTCTTTGAATTGATCAGGAGCAATCCATTTTCTTGTAATCCATCCAGGACATTGCTTACTTCTAATAAAGTAGGATCTTGTACAATAACATAATTGGGCTTATACACCTGACTTCTAATGCGGATAGGCTTATCACTAATCCTCACAAATGCCTGAACGGGCGCCCCCATTCTTTCTGATCCGAACGATGGAAATGCCTGTGCATATTTTCCGTCACTATGGGCTGCAAAACCCAACAATTCCGCTGCCGTCACAGAACCTTGACCACCGCGCCCATGAACCCTTATTTCAATCAATTGCCCAATACCTCCTGTCCGACTCCCGAATTATTAATTTTCTTAAATCTTTATACGAATGTCTAGTTTTCTTAGTTTTTATTAAGGTTTCTACGGTATGGATAAACTTTTTAAGATTACTCTTGCTGGGCTTCCATCGCAATCCTTTATTTTTAATGGCAATGCGATCAATTCATAATCTCCAGCTTTTACATTACTTAAATCAAGCCCTTCGACGAGAACGACACCGTTTCTCAAGAATATGTGGTGAGTATCGGAGGGTTTATTTCCAAATTTTTCTACGGAAAGATAGTCTATTCCTACAAGCTTCACATCACTATCTACCAAATATTGGGCAGCTTCTTTTGTGATATAAACAAAATCTTTCCTAAATTCAGAAAGTTTCCAGTAAGTAGAGTTAATGGTCTTAAAAATAACTCTTTTAGCACTTTTTAATTGTAATGATTTTACGTCATCTAAACCAATCTTTTCTTTGTTTTTTATGTCGAATACCGTTGCTTTTCCTATGAGGAAATCTAACGGGATTTGATCAATCTTGACGCCGTCTTCTTCGAAATGATAGGGAGCATCAATATGGGTTCCACAGTGTGAGCCAAATTTTAATTCGGACACATTACAGGAATTGCCTTGAGAAATCAAGCGAGTTTTACGAATGGATACGGGTGGGTCCGTAGGCCATGTGATAAGGGTATTTGATATGGCAAGTGTAACGTCGTAGAAATTCATTTTAAGATTTCTTTGCCGGTATAAATCCTTAAAAGTTACTAACATTTTTGAGGAGTGTTACATAGCTAGGTATTCTCTACTTGCTTGAAATATTAAAACAATTGAACCGTGAAATAGCAACAACTTTGAAAAATTTCAGATATCAATCAGATTCGTATTCTCCGACTGGTGTGAACTATGTTTTAAAGGGCTTTTGGGTGGGGTGTGTATTAAATAAGGTGAATGGTAAAAATGGATGACGTCAGCGAGAGGTAAGAGTTGCCGCAAATTGCAGCATTTCGTTTTTGTTAATATCAGAAGTAAGGCAATAAGTTATGCCGTCTTCTTCCCACAATACAGAATTAAATCCTTGTTGCTTCCCAATATAAAATTCCCTGAGGCCTAATTGGGCTCTTTCAAGATTTCTGATAGGGAACCCGCCATTGCGCACGGTCTGTAATGATAGTTTATTTCCACCTTTGTCGAAGACAACGCAGGAACCGTTTGTCCCGCAAAATCTGACAGGTACTCCCCCTACAAGACTGATTTGCTCTGTATTGGTAGAGGGATATCCGTTACTAAATTTCGTATTTGTACTATTCCTGACATATTTATTTATACTACCCACAACGGAGGTTTCTTCATTGAATACTAAATTGTTATTTACTGCTACAACGTGATTTTTTACTGCATTATCAACAATCGATAAGGGGTCGTTAAAAGTATTATAGTAATTTTCATAATAGAAAATGCCGCCTGAAACCAAAAGGAGAATGGATGCTGCTATTGCATAGAAACGTGCAGAAAATAATATGCGAATCAGTTTTTGTTTAAAAATAGTTTCTATTTCTTGATGTGCTGTATTAACCCTCTTGATGGAATTGAGACCTTCGATAATCCTATTACGCAAATAAGCAGGCGCCGTGGTATTTATGCAATAGGCTTTTACAAGAGCCCGAATACCCTTCTCAAATTCATACTTTTGACGACAATCATCACAGTGGTCAAGATGTCTTTCAATCACAGGATAAAGAGATTGGTCTACTTCCCTGTCTATGAATTCGTGAAGGTTTTTAATAGTTTCGATACAAGACATTATTTCCCCCTCTTAATAAAACCTCTGTCTTTTGCATAATCCCATAGACTTTTTTGTAATAACTTTCTCCCTCGATTCAGTCTGGACTTTACGGTTCCAATCGGCACGTTTGTAATGTCAGCAATATCTTTATAAGACATCTCTTCCACATCAGAAAATAAGATAGCTTCTCGATATTCAATCGGCAAACTATCTATGGCGTGTTTTACATCATCCTCCATTATGCCGCTCAGGTCGCTATATTTACCTTCCAAAGTATCGATTTCTTCCAGAGCTTTGTTTTCTTGTTCGTACGCCAGGTTCGTATTAACCGCATCGATGTCTTCATGAAAGATTTCGCTCGGCATACTAATCTTTTTTCGATACTTGTTAATAAAGGTATTCCGAAGGATTTTAAAAAGCCATGCTTTTATGTTTGTCCCTTTCTGGAAGGTATTGAAAAATCTATATGCTTTTAAATACGTTTCCTGAACAAGGTCTTCGGCTTCCTCCTTATTAAATACCAATCGCAACGCCATATTATAGAGGGAATCGACATATCCCATGGCAATTTCCTCAAACTCTTTTCTTCTGGTGATCTCTTCCCTCTTCATTTACAATTACCTGTACAAACAACAAAATATTGAATAATGTTCCAATTTGCTCGCATATTATATAAATTTAAATAAGGAAACACAAGAATTAAGGTTTTAAAAGGCGAGATATAGAAATTAGAAGTGTTATTATTGAAATTTGTTGATAAAAGGAAGGAATGAGTTAAGGCTCCACCGTAATGCCGTGGGAGGATACCTTTTGGACCCGTATTTTCACGGTGGTTTACCCCTTGTTAGCCTTGTACTTATCTCAGTTGAGAAATTGTACGCTTACTAGCAAAGACAGGTTTCCCAAAAGTTGTTATAGGTCCTTAAAAATAACACCTCAAAACACGCACATGGCAGAGCCATTTATTTATATGCGCAATATAGCAATTAATTTATTTCTAGGCAAGAGAAAAACATATTATATACGTGGATTTTCTTGACATAAAACTTTGATAATATTAACATAGCCATCATGAAACTCGGAGCGAGTTATTTTGCGAATCGCATATTGCGTCATGTTCGAGAAGACATGAAAAAGATGATTGACGATGGATGTAATTTTGTTGTTCACACCATGAGCGAACACGATATTACCTACCACTCGGGAACGATGATCGATATTGTAAAAACGAGCCAGGAAGTTGGGTTGGAGGTCTTCCTCGATCCATGGGGTGTGGGGCGTGTGTTTGGAGGAGAAGCATTTTCCATTTTTGTAAATACCTATCCCAATTGCAGGCAGCGATTGAATTTCCCGGAGGGTGAAATAAAAATATACAAGGCGTGTTTGAATTCAAAAACGTTTAGAGACAAAATGGCAGAGTGGATCGAACTCGCTGCAAAAACAGGTGCAGATGGAGTGTTTTGGGATGAGCCGCATTTATTTTTTGGAGAATTTGCGCCTTTGTTTGGAGATAAAAAACGAGATATTTGGGGTTGTTCCTGCGAGGCATGTAAAGATATTTTTAAAGAGAAATACGGCTACGAAATGCCTATAGATTTCACTGATGATGTAAAGGCATTTCGTCAAATGACCATTGTTAATTTCCTTGAGTATCTTGCAAATGAGGCATCAAAGAAGGGACTGAAGAATTCGGTATGCTTGTTTCCAACGAGTGATCCAAGATACGGCATCTATGAATGGGAAAAGGTTGCCATGCTTAAAAGTATGGATATCTTTGGAAGCGATCCCTATTGGTATGGTTATAAACGAGATGTAACTGAATTTGTACGCTCGGTTTCCAACGAGGTTCTTACACTTTCAAAAAGGTATAATAAAGAAGCCCAGATATGGATACAAGGTTATAGGGTACCCGCAAATAGAGAGAAAGAGATCATAACGGCTGTGGATGTGGCCTATGAATCAGGAATTCGTAATATAGCTATGTGGAGTTTTGAAGGAACAGATTGCATGACGTATGTCAGGTCTGAACGTCCTGAAATTGTTTGGCAAAATGTTCGTAGTGCCTATCTAAAGTATAAAAATACATAATCTCCATTCTCGCAGTAATATTCGGGTAATGAACGATAAAATAAAAAAAATTGCAAATCAATCCTTGCAGAATGAGGCAATCAGCCGTGAGGATGCTCTCCACCTTATGCAAATAGATGGGGACGAAATCTATACTTTATTTTATTGGGCGAATCAGATACGTTTAAGGTATTTTGATCATTCCGTAAAAGTATGTTCCATCGTTAGCGCAAAACAGGGACGGTGCACGGAAGATTGTCGGTTTTGTTCGCAATCCGCACATTACCACACCGGTATAGAAGAATTTCCTGTCATTGACACAAACAAGATAGTCGGTGTCGCCAATTGCGCAGAGAAAACAGGTTCAAGTTCTCTTGGTATCGTTACAAGCGGCTACAGTATAAGCAATCCTGAAGACCTTGATAAAATTTGCAAGTCAATAAAAGCAATTGTTGAGAATACCCATATCCAGCCGCACGGTTCGTTTGGTATGTTGACAAAAGAAATGGCCAAGGCTTTAGTGAAATGCGGGTTAAAACGGCTCAATCACAATCTAGAAACTTCCGAAAGGTTTTTCCCCAACATATGCTCAACGCATTCGTTTGTTGATAGGGTAAATACCATTCGCATTGCAAAAGAAGCTGGATTAGAGGTATGTAGCGGTGCAATTTTTGGCATTGGGGAAGGAGTGGAGGATCGTATCGATCTTGCGTTTACACTGAAAAATTTGAGTGTCGATGTCATCCCGCTCAATTTTTTACATCCTATCTCCGGCACACCCTTGGGGAACTGCACCCCTTTGATGCCTATGGAAGCGTTAAAGATTATTTCCATATTTCGATTTGTCTTGCCCGATAAAGAAATTAAAATCGCAGGTGGTCGGGAAAGTAGTCTGCGAGATTTGCAATCATGGATGTTTTATGCCGGCGCCAACAGCACAATGATTGGAAACTACTTGACTACGAAGGGAAGAAAGGTAGAAGAAGATTTGCAAATGATAAAAGATCTTAAATTGGAAGTGTCAGATGAAAACCGTAGCAGCGTATGAAAGAAATTAATCACTATTTGGGTTTTGTTTGTTTTGAAAATACAACCCACCATTAACCTGGCATTACAAATAGAAACCGGCTTCGTTGATAGCTTTGCCTGTAAAGACGGTTTTACCTGCCTTATTTTATACGCTCAAATGGCTTATTGGTTTCATACAAATTTCTTTAGAAGAGAGAAATAATCACTTGCGATTTTGAAATATTCTTTCTACGAATTGAAAAAATTTAATTACGAATTCAAAAAAGACAAAAACCAGAATTAAAAGAAATCCACATATGGCAACAAGGTATAACAGCAACGTGTACAGCGATGCGTAAAAACCTATAGAAGGGTTGACTATGATAAATGCAGTAAAAGCAAGAAACAATAAAACAGCGACGAATCTTATTATATTTACGGTTGTAAATAATTTCTTTTTGCGTCCATGCACATGTTTATGTCTTATTACAGTCTTTTGAAGATCGTCCATAAGACAATACCTCTGATTCCATTTGTAAAAAAACTTTAGCGCTTATTATAATTAGTTAGTGCAGCACAAAGCAAGGAAACATTTATTCGATGGGGATAGACTTTGTTTTGGATGAATTGAATGCCTTAAAAGATCGCGCCTTGCTACGTGAATATAGAACTATTGAAAACGCCCAAGGTCCCTTCGTTCAAATAACCGGTAAAACCTACCTTTCATTCTGTTCAAATAACTACCTTGGACTTGCCAATCACCCAAAAATAAAACAGGCTGCAATTGCTGCCATCAATCAATACGGATGGGGTGCGGGCGCATCGAGATTGGTTTCCGGGAATATGACACTTCACCAGGAACTTGAAAGGAAGATTGCAGAGTTTAAAGACGCCGAGGCTGCACTGCTGTTCCCAACGGGTTATATGGCTAATGTAGGCGCTTTATGCGCCCTCGCTGCCAAAGGAGATATTATCATTGGCGACAAACTGAACCATGCAAGCATTATTGACGGCTGTCGTCAATCGGGAGCAGCGTTTCGTGTTTACCCCCACAATAACGTAAGTCAGTTAGAAAAATTATTACAAAGGTCTTCAACATTTCGCAGGAGGCTGGTGGTCACCGAAAGCGTATTCAGTATGGATGGCGATACAGCCCCCCTGCCAGAAATTGTAGAGATTGCCAAAAGCTACGATGCCATAATTATGATAGACGATGCCCATGCGATGGGGGTATTTGGTCGACATGGGAAAGGTATGATTGAACACTACGGTCTCGAAAGAAAAATTGACGTTATTATGGGATCGCTGAGCAAGGCGATTGGCAGCATTGGCGGCTTTATTACCGGAAGCAAGCATCTCATAGACTTTTTAAAAAATAAGGCGCGTTCTTTTATCTATACGACGGCGCTGCCACCTGCTGTATGCGCCGCTTCGCTGGCAGGGTTGGCGCTTCTTCAGGACGATACATCGCTCATTGACAAATTATGGAAAAATATCAACTATTTAAAGTCTCAACTATCGAAGTTTGCGAATAATATTGCAGTAGAAAGCCCCGTTGTTCCTATTATTATTGGATCAGCAGAAAACGCGCTCCATTTATCCACGAAACTCTATCAAAACGGTATCTTAATTCCAGCAATTCGCCCGCCTACGGTACCTGCTGGTACAAGCCGTCTGCGTATTTCATTGATGGCTGATCATAGCGAAAGTGATATAGATAGGTTGATAGCCTTATTAAAAGATTTTGGATTTTTAGTTCCTAAAGATTCAAAAAGTGTTAAGGGGGACTATGCATAGACCGACCTGGGTGGAAGTTGATTTGGGTGCATTAAAGCATAATTTGTTGGCTATAAGGAAACAGATTGGACCGCACGTAAAAATTATGGGCATTGTCAAGGCAGATGCTTATGGTCATGGCGACTACGAGGTATGCAAAGTTTTGTTAAACAATGGGGTTGAAATGCTGGGCATAGCTATCCTTGAAGAGGGTATTCAGTTAAGGGATAGAGGCATAAATGCGCCGCTACTACTCCTGGGAGGTATCTTTGAAGATCAAATTGACGCTGTTATTCAATACGACTTAATACCAACTGTTTACGACTTGAAACTTGCCGAAACATTATCAAAGAGGGCAAATTACTTTAATAAAGCTGTGAAAATCCACATATATGTGGATACAGGCATGGGTAGTATCGGCGTCATGTACCATAAGGCTGTAGAATTTATAAAGTATATAAAAGATATGAAAGGCCTTTTTATTGACGGGATTTATACGCACTGTTCTTGCTCTGATGAAAAGGAATCGGAGTATACATATCTCCAGATAAAAAGATTTAAAGACGTCCTAGCCGCCCTTGATGCAATTGAGGTGAGAGTCCCATTAAGACACATGGCAAATAGCGGGGCTATTATAGGGTATCCGGATGCATATCTTAATATGGTTAGACCGGGTTTGTCATTATACGGACTGTATCCTTCAGAAGATGTACCGAGGGATATCGGTATCAAACCTGTTATGAGCTTTAAGACGAGGATCATTCATATTAAAGACATGGAACCCGGAGACTTTGTAAGCTACGGACGAACATACAGAGTTACAGTGCCTACCCGCGTCGCAACCCTCCCATTGGGATACGACGATGGATATAATCGGTTACTGTCTAACCATGGAAAAGTTATTATAAAAGGCGTAAAGGTGCCTATCATAGGGCGGATTTGTATGGATCAATGCTTCGTAGATGTAACAAGCATAAAGGATGTTTCAGTTGGGGATGAGGTTGTATTATATGGCAGGCAGGGGCAAGAAACGATATCGATAGAATCGATTGCTAACCAATTAAACACAATTTCTTATGAAGTTGTTTGCAATATGAGCAAGCGTGTGCCGAGAATCTATGTGAACTGAGAGCAATAGCGTCAAACACCCCGTTTTAGCTTCAATGCAGACGTTTCGTATTGCTTTCAGTGGTTGCTAAAGTGAAGGCGTATTGAGCTTCGTTGACCTGAGAGTCTTTAAAAGTCAAAGACATAGCAGAATTAAACATTTATCACAGTTCAGTATAACAATAAATATTGTTATACTGAAGTATCTTCGAGCATTAACATAATTCTGTCAGTATTTCTTTGACAATGATTACGCCAGCTTATAATGTACTTACAATTTATAGAATAAAGATAAAAATAAATGTCACAAAGAAATTGAATTCACATGCACTACGTTAAGAATAAAAGAGATAAGGTTGGACATTGTAATATTTGCACCAATTCATGTTCTCTATCATGGGATCATGTTCCACCCAAAGGGAGCATCGAAATATCGACAGTTGAAATGAGAGTTCTTTACAAGACTCTTGCGGGTAAGAATGAGGATTTAAAGATAGAAGAATCACAAAATGGTCTTAAGTTTAGAACCATCTGTCGGAAGTGCAATGAATTTCTTGGGCATAACTATGATCCCGTTATTAAAGATTTCGCAATTAGTGTTGGGAGATATTTAAAATCGAACTTAACTTTTCCGAATATAATTCATCACCGAACAAAACCTGTAAAACTGATGAGAGGCATTTTGGGTCACATCTTATCTGCAAAGGTTGACTTTGATAAGGTGCAACTTGATGAGCAAGTTAGAGGCTTTATTTTTGACAAAAACGCAATCATTCCAGATGATATTCATATATTTTATTGGATCTATCCTTATGATTACACTATTATTTTGAGAGACGTAGTTATGCCATCTGTTCGAGGCGATTTCAGCAATTCCGGCTTTTTCCAGATTTTCAAATATTTCCCAATTGCCTATATCATTACTAATTTAAAAACTTATGAGGGACTAAACGAACTAACAATCTATCGTCACTTATCAATAGATGAAGAGGTAGACATTCCGATTCAGTTGAACAGAACAGAGCATTACCATTGGCCGGAGATGGTCGATAACGGCAATATTGTATTAGCTGGGCCGTCTGCATCAAATGCGGTATTTTCGGTACCAAAGAGAAGAACATAATGACATAACCATGCGCTGCAGTGAAATCAAACCACAGGTCACTTTTTTGGCTTGTAATTATTTAAGGTCTGCAAATCGGCTTTTTGCACTTTGATGAGCTTCAGTGGTTCGATTCACTGAGCTTTACGTTGCCGACGCGCGCAGTTGTGTAGGTTGGGTTGAGGAACGAAACCCAACACTAACCATTCGTGGCATTCAAAAAATTGGCAGGAAAATAATGCAATATCGCAGATCAAAAACACCGGGGGCAACCTTCTTTTTTACGGTTGTAACTTATCGGAGGAATAAGATTCTGTATCACGAAATAAACGTGGCGTTGATAAAGGAGGCATTTCGGTATGTGACTACTCACCACCCATTTCGTATTTGCGCATTTGTTTTGCTTCCCGACCATATTCATTGCATTTGGACATTGCCAGAAAATGACAATAACTATTCAATGAGATGGCAATTGATTAAAAGTTATTTCAGCAGGCGATGTCAGAATAAATACAAGGCTATACAAACCGCTTCGAGGCTCGATAAAGATGAACAAGAACTCTGGCAACGCCGTTTTTGAGAACATCAAATGAGAAATGAGAATGATTTGGCCAGGCATATTGATTATATCCATTACAATCCGGTAAAACACGGACTGGTAAATTCGCCCAGTGCGTGGCCATATTCCAGTTTTCACCGTTATGTGAAGCAGGGCGATTATGATGCTGATTGGGGAGCAGGACGTAAGATTGAATTTGACACAAATGTGGGATATGAATGAATTGTGTAAGGTTAAGATGTGCAAGTGAAACAAAACATTGGCCGTTAGTAACATTAAAAAAATGTTGGGTTTCGTTCCTCAACCCAACCTACCCAACTCAACTGTAGCTGAGAGGAATAATATTAGGTTAAATATTCATTAAATTTGTTGATCGAAAGAATTGCGGTAAATTTCAAAAGGATTTGTTGCCTTGTCAATCGTATTACTCGAACCCCCACGCCCAAAAAGTCCAGAGCGGTTTGAAGACGTGGTGAATGCCCCCCTTTCTGCATGTCTCTTCACTGGATACATCGCCGCAGTTTTGCGTAAACATGAAATAGAGGTTGATATTATCAACGCCCACCTCAATGATTGGACGATAGAAGAAACCATCTCACACCTTTTGAAAAAAGATTTCTACCTCCTCGGTATTCATACGGTTTACCTCTGGGATAAAACACGCGCTGTCTTCAACATGCTTTCATCCATTAAATCAGAAAATCCTGCAATCCATGTCAATCTCTATGGATATTATCCCACGTTTGCCTATAAAAAAATTCTTGCTGATTTTCCATTCATTAATTCTGTGACTGTTGGTGAGCCTGAGGTTACTACCCTCGACCTTGCAAAGCGTATTTTAGGCAAAAAGGGTATTACATCGGGAAATTTCACGAGCCATAAACCAACAAAAGAGGATAAAAAGACCCCTTCTCTATCCCCCCCTTCGCAAGGGAGGGACGGGGGGATGAAAAATTTCTTTCCCGTTGAAACGAATATTCCGGGGCTGGCTTTTAAAGATAGCAACGGAAAGATTGTTTTTAATCCCCGTCCTCCTATCCAGAATATGGACCAACTCCCATACCCAGATCGACAGGATATTGATCTTTACAAGAAAAAGGGAATTGTAACGTATGTACAGGGAAGCCGTGGGTGTTATGGACATTGCACATTTTGTTATTTAAATCCTTTTTATAAACAGGAAAACCAATGGCGTGGCAGAAGCGCAAAAAATATATTTGAAGAGATCCTCAAATTACACACGGAGCATTTTATCGAGAACTTCTATTTTTCAGATGCCAATTTCTTTGGTCCTGGAAAACCTGGAAAGGAACGGGCTGTTACCCTGGCAGAACTTATTCTTGCCCATGACTTGAACATCCGTTTTGGTTTTGAGTGCCGCGCAAACGATATCGAAGAATACTCCCTCTCGAGACTTGTTATGGCAGGTCTTACTAATGTCTTCCTGGGTTTAGAGAGCGGAGATACCGCATCGTTGAAACAATTCAAAAAGCATACCACCGTTGATGAAAATAAAAAGGCTATTCAATTGCTGCGGGATTATGGG